>JAKACA010000026.1 GCA_021796455.1 Actinomycetes bacterium | reverse complement strand
CCTCGCTCGGCGATGTCTTGCTTGAGCGACTCGAACTCCTCAGGGCTCAACGCCGGCATGAGCTGCCACCGGTCGCCGGTCACTTCGGCCCGTCCTCAAGGCGCAGCTGCCCGTCGCTCGCTCGTGCCGGCCACGGGACCTTGAAGGCGAGGCACTCGCAGCGGGAGCACGAGCCGTGCCCACCCCAGGCCGTCCAGCGGTGATCCTCACTAAAGTGCCCGCAGCTGCACTCGCCAAAGAAGGCGACGGCGGCGCTCATCAGAACGGCTCCCCGTCGTCGTAGCCGTAGTCGGGCGGTGCCTCGGGTGCCGGAGCTGTTGCCCGCGTGACCTTTGTCGCCCGCACCGTGGCGTAGCGCAGGCTCACGCCTACCTCGTCGGCGACGAGCTTGTGCGTCGTGCGCTCGGTCCCGTCCCGCCCGGTCCAAGCCTCATCCTCAAGCTTGCCGCGGGCGATGACGCGGTCGCCCTTTGCGACTGACTCGACCAGGTTCTCGGCGAGGGTCCCGAAGGCGATCAGCTCGAAGAACTCGGGCGGCAGGTCCTCATAAGTCCCGTCGTCGAGGCGCTTGGACTTGTTGACGGCGAGCCCGACGGTCGCCCATGCCGTGCCCTTGGCGGAGAACCTCAGCTCGGGGTCACGAGTGAGGTTGCCGGCGAGGGTGCGGTAGCGGACCTTCGGCGGCGCTTCGGTTGCGGTGGTGGTCATCGGTACTCCGTTTCGGTCATGGCCCGTTGCGGGCCGCTCTGGTAGGTCATGCGGGTACTCGCACCTTGCGAGCCTGCGCGGCGGTGATGAGGTCGCTTGCCTTGCCGGCAGTGAGTGACGGGTCGTCGGCATCCTCGACTCGAAGGCGTGCGAGGTACTGGCGTTGCTTGTCCGACGCGGGGCGACGACGCCAGGGAGCCCGCGCACTTGCGAGGTGCGGTGCTCCCAGCTCGCGTACGCGGTCCTCGGCGGCACCTTGCGCGTAACCGAGGTCGAGCCCGGATGCGACTGTCTCGGGGCGCTTCCCCTGACGTACCTCGACGACACGCCAGCGCCCGTCGGCATCGGCGAACAGGTGCATGGCCCCGCTGTCGAGGGTAAGGACGAAATGCTCGGGGTCGAGGCTTACCCAGTGCATGGGCCGGCGCTTGAACAGCTCGACACGTCGGGCGACGACTGCGCCTTGCACCCGGCGCTGCTCGCGTTCCTCGTGGGCTTCCTCGGCCTCTGTGACCGTCGCTTGTGCCTTGTCGAGCAGGTCCTCAGGGAGCCCGAACAGGCTCGGGAGCGTCACGAGGTTGTGTTGGGCGGTCGCTCCCACAAAGTCCATGACGAGGCAGTCGGACTTACCGGGGTAGGGCCGGGTCCCGCGGCCAAGCTGCTGGACATAAAGCCCCCGGCTCTTTGTCGGCCGGGCGATGAGCACCGCCTCGATGCTCGGTTCGTCGAAGCCCTCGGTCAGCACCCCGCAGTTACATACGACCCGTGTCTCACCGCTTCGGAGCCGTGTCAGGATCGGCGCCCGCTCCTCAGGGCTCATGGTCCCGTCCACCACCTCGGCGCGCACCCCGGCTCCCCGGAACCGCTCGGCTGTCTCGGTGGCAAGGGCGACGGTCGGGAAGAACGCCAGAGCCTTGCGGCCTTCCCCGTGGCGACGGTAGGACTCGACGACGTGCTCGGGCGCCTTGGCCGCGGTCAGGCTCACCCCGAGGTCGCCTGCGTTGAAGTCCCCGGCGGTCGTGCGGACGGTGCGCCAGTCGATGTCGAGGCCGACCTGTAGGCCGCGAAGGTCGGCCAAGTAGCCCTGCCGGATCATCGGCAACATGGTGCGGGAGTAGACGATCTTCTCGAACACTTCCCCGAGCCCGCGGCGGTCGCCCCGCTCGGCCGTGGCGGTGAAGCCGAGGGTCAGCGGTCCCCCGTCCTCGAAGGCTCCGAGAGCGTCGAGCACCTTGTGATAGCTACGGGCGACGACGTGGTGCGCCTCGTCCACGACGACGGTGGAGAACGCACCCGCGCCGACCAGGCGAGCGAGACGGCGATCTCGGGAGACGGTTTGCACCGAAGCGAGCACGACCCCGGCGCCTACGTCGTCGGCCTTCGCGGCGACCTTGCCGACCTCGGCTATGCCTGCCTCAGCGAGCTTGTGCACGGCCTGGCCGAGCAGCTCGTCTCGGTGTGCGAGCACGAGAGCACGACCACCGCGGCGCCGGATCGCCTCGGCGAAGACCACGGTCTTACCCGTGCCGGTCGGAAGGACCACGAGGCCACGCCTGCCACCTTCGGCGGCGAAAGACTCGATGGCGGCAAGGGCTTCGATCTGGTAGTTCCGAAGGACGGGGGCGGTCACGATGTGGCCTTCGATGCGTCGGCCGCCCTGACCCGAGCCGCGATACGTTGCAACTCCCGGAGCGCGAGAGGCTCCCCGGCTATGAGCGCCTCTGCCCGTTGGCGGGTCACGCTGTAGCTATGAGAGAACACCTCCGCCCCAAGGTCACGCGCACGAGCGCCCAGCTCCGTTGCGAGGCGGTCGGCGAGACGGGCACGGCGACGAGCCTCGGCTGCCGAATGCTTGTGGCGCTCCGAGCAGTAGTGGCCGCCCTTCGACCACGCGGGGCGGTCGCACTCGTCGAGAGCACACGTCGGCGTCGATGCCAGGCGGACCTTGAGTCCCGCGGCGGCTCGGCGGATCGTGCCTGGCCGCAGAGTCTTACCTTCCCGAAGCCGTCGAGCGGCGCTGCGGGACACTCCGGCCATAGCGGCGAAGCGCCGTTCGCCCATGGCCTGCGCTCGCTCAGCGAGGTAGGAGAGCACCTCGCCAGAGTCGTAGTCCGCCCGCAGCCCGGAGGTGTCGGCATCGTGCGCAACGATCCCGGCTTCGAGGAGGTGACCGGCCTTGCCGACCGCGGCGATACGGTCCACCTCGACAAGGGAACTATCGGGAAGCGGCCGGGGTTCGAGCCAGCGGCGCGCCTTGGCGTCGAGGCTGTCGAGATCGGTAAGCCCCCTGACGTGCTCGGTCCTGACATTCGGCTGCACGCGCTCGCCGTCGGCCCCGCGCCAGTCGAGCGACTGCCAGTCGGCAAGGTTCCCGCCGGGATCGAGGGTTAGCGGCGAGACGCCGCCCGTCGCCATGAGCCCGCGCACGACATAGCTGCCGGGTCGGACCTTGAGCCCGCGCTTTGCCAGCTCGGCGATACGGGCCGGGGTGAACGCCTGCTCCCGCTCAAGGCACGGGAACGATCCGCCGGCCTCCCATGGCCACGCAATGGGCGGTGCCGCCCTGCCCTTGGCTCGGGCGATGTCTCGCCGGAAGGCGTAAGCCCAAACTTCCCGCGTCCAATGGCGAGCGCCGCTCTCGTGGAAGCCGGCCAGTAGTGGCGGGTCGATGACAGAGCCGCCGAGCGCGTGCTCGGTCCACTCAGCGACTCCGCCCAGCTCCCCGTCGTCGTCGAGGGTCGCCATCGCCCAACGTTTGATCCCGAGGACCAGGCCGTAGAGTGGCCGCCCCTCGTGCTCGCGCACGGCCTTGAAGAAGCGGGTTCCGTTCCCGAACTGGCACAGCGGCTCGAAGCGGTCCAGCACGTCGTCGAGCGCCGGCCATGAGATTGCCCCGACCTGCCGGCCGTCGAGCAGGCGCACCCGACCACCGTCGGGCGATGCCACGAGCAGGAGCCCGTCTGTGTCACGGCTCGCCACGGTGCCCCCGGCCTCGGTGACGAGGTGTTCGGCAATGCCCACGAGCAAGCGGCACCCGCCTGTCACGGACGCGGCGATGGGCGGGAAACTGTGCTCGGCCGCCTTCTCGGATAGAACCCAATCCCGCCTGCCCCGGTCGTAGGTGCGAACCTCATCGACGCGGGCCGCGTTGCCGTAGGCGAGGGCATTCACGAGCACGCGCAGGTGGGCGGCGAGACGGCTATCTCCGCGGGCCTTGTCCTCGTCCCGGATACGCACGAGAGCTACGGCCGGGTCGTCTCCGATCCCGAGCACCGTTCCGTCGTAGAGCGGGAGGCGTGCCCGTAGTCCGGTCTGGCGGCCAACGGGAACTAGCCGCGTCGCCGAGACGATCTCGGGCACATGCCCCGAGCTGAGCGCTGCGAGCACCACGTCAGGCCAGGTGAACGGGAGTGGCGCCGAGCAGCGCACCGGGCGCATGCCCGAGTGACCCTGCGGGTAATCCTTGTCCGGCGCCTCGACGGGCCACGTCTCGCCATCAGGGAGCACCTCACAGATCGTGAAGCCCATCCGGTGCCATGTCTCGGGGTCGAGCAGGCTCGACACGTCGCCGGCCACCGCCTGCTCGCAGAGTGCCCGAACGTCGGCGAGAGCGTCCTGCTCGGTCAGGCTCTCGGCGGTGAGCAAGTCCCACCAGCCGAGCAGAGATGCGCAAGCGGGATAGGCCGAATGAGCGTCGATGTCGCAGGCGGGGAACACTCCAGCGCCGGCCAGCTCGCAGGAAAGCCACCCGCCCTTATGCGCCCCCATCCACCGCCTGAGCGCGGCATCATCGGGAACGGGGAACTTGACGGGCGGGCTCTCGACCCCGGCCCGGCGCACGATGGCGGTTGCCAGTCCGGCCGGGCTGACGAGCGAGCCGAGGTTGATCCGAGTCTTGCCCTGCTCCCGGTCCTCAGACGTGGTGAGCCACCGTGACCCTTCCTCGTCGAGCCGCAGGGCGAGTCCGTGGACGGTTTCGACCAAACGGGCCACCTGCTCGGCCCCGTGCGCGTCGAGAGAAACAGCCGGCGGCAGGTCGAGCGGCTCGAAACCGAAGGCGCTCAGGTGGTCGGCCAGCTCGCCGGAGTCGAGCCCGTCGAGCACGTCGCCGGCTTGGATCACGTCGATGAAGCGGCCCCGGAAGGCGGACCCGTCCGGGTTGCGCTTGCCGGCCCGGGCACCGGTGACGGCCGGGGCCTGGGCACCCCTACCGCCCGGTGCCGGCGAGAACTGCGCGAGCCAACCATGGGCACCCGCCGATTTGACCCGAAGGGCCGGCCGATGCGGCCCAATCGTGTCGAGGGTGCCCTGCCGTCCCTCCCGTTCATCGGGCTTAGCCCAGCCGCGGATGTGCAGCTTGACCCCGCCGTGCCAGAAGCCCCGCGGAGTCGGCCAAAGCGAGCCATCTACCGGCTCGTGAGCGATGAGCCCGAGGGTGCGCCCGAGGTCGGCGGTGATGAGGACCGGCTGCCCGCCGTCGGTGTAGGCGCGCTTGGTGAATGTCCCGCTTCGATAGTCGAAGAATTCGCTTACGGTCTGGCATTGCCAAGGGCGGGACCCGCTGAGACTCTCGACTGTCCGGCCGGCGCACCATGACTTCAGCGCTTCGGCGACCTCGGGGCGACCATCGGGGACGATCAGTCCGGCGGCGTGAACCGTCCGGCCAGTACTCGACAAGAAAGCGCCGAGCCCGAGCCGGTCCTCGGGTGCTCCCCGCTCGCCGGCCACGATGAGCACGAGCCCGCGGTTGTAGGCGAGCCGGGGCAGCGGTGCGCTCGGCCCATGGCGGGAGACGACCCCCTCGCGGCCGGGAAAGGATTGGAGATTGATCGTCGAGAGACTGCGGGCGCCGATCACAGCGCACCGACCGGAGCCGCGTTGGCGAATGACATACGGCTGCCTCGCCACGTCAAGCGGACAAGCCCCGTCGGCCCGTTCCGGTGCTTTGCGACGTGCAGCTCAGCCTCGCCGGGGTCGGCTGCCAGGTCATAAATGGCCGGCCGGAACAGAAAGGTCACGAGGTCTGCGTCCTGTTCGAGCTGACCGGAATCCCGCAGGTCGGCCAAGATCGGACGCTTGTCGACCCGAGCCTCAAGGCTCCGGTTCAACTGCGCTACGGCGATGACCGGGATCTGGCGCTCGCGGGCAAGTTTCTTGAGCGCCGTCGATATGCCAGCCACCTGCCGCTCTCGGCGCTCCCCGCCCTCCGGCTCCAGGAGCTGCAGGTAGTCGACGATGATGAGTGCCAACCCGTCACGCGTCGCCATCCGGCGGGCCCTGGCTCCGATGCTCCGAACGGTGGCAGTGGCTGAATCGTCGATGCGGAGCGGCACTCCGCGTAGGTTCTCTCGCCGAGCTTCGAGGCGGTCGAAGTCGAACTCGTCGAGCCGACCGGACAAGATGCGCTCGGAATCGACGCCGCCACCGGCGAGCACCCGATCCCCAAGCTCTAGACGGTTCATCTCGGCGCTGACGAAGAGGACCGGGCCGGTCGCTCGGGCGACGTTCAGCCCGATGTCGAGCGCTAGGGCAGATTTCCCGTGAGCCGGCCGGGCACCGAGCACGACGAGCTGCCCCGCTCGTAACCCGCCGGTAAGGCGGTCAAGGTCTATGAAGCCGGTCGGCACACCGAGCTGCTCGCCGGCCGCACGAGCGCGCAGGTTCGCGATTGATTCCGCGAGCACGTCGTCGAGCAGCGCGGGCTCGTCTCGCTCGGAGACGCGGGCCGTCGCCGCCAATAGGATTTGTTCGGCCCACGATAGGAAGCCGTCGTGCTCACTGCGGGCCGCGGGCTCGCAGGCCGCGGCGGCAATCTCCGAGGCCGCGGCGGCAATACGCCTAAGCCGGGCGGTTACCATGACCCGCCGGGCATAATCGAGGACGTGGCTGAGCGACGGCGTGCCGGCCATCGCCGAGGTCAGCTCGCTCGCACTCGGGCCGCCTTCACGACCGGCGAGTTCGTCGAGAACCGTCGCAAAGTCCACGGCGTCGCCGCGGGCGTGAATGGCGACGATGGCCCGCCACGCGGCGGCCCACTTCGGCGCGTAGAAGTCCTCCGCACCTAGCCCGGTGTCGAGTAGCTCGTCGAGAACGGCCGGACGGTCGAGAATCGCTCCGATGACGCCGGCCTCGCTTTGCGGGCTGGCGGGTGTCTTACGTGGCTCGGTCACTTCGCACCTCCCGTGAGGGCAGCCTCAGCGAGGCCGCGAAGGTCGGGGTCGGGGAACTCTCGGGCGAGAGATGCCGCCGCCTCGTCGAGGAAGAGGTCGCCACGGTCCACGAGCGCTCGCAGCGTTTCCCCGCGCCTCGCCGCTCGGCCTACGGAAGCCCATCGGTCCGCCTCGGTTCGGTCGTCGGCAATCTGGCGGCGCTCCGCTACGTCCTCGACGGCCCACCCGAGCCGGGCCACGAGGACGCGATGAATGTCGGCGGCGCCGGCCGTGCCGCCGTAGGCCGAAACCTCGCCGACGACCGCTTCGACGCCTCCCAGAGACGCCAACGCCGCCGCGGCGTTGCGCCGGAAGGCCGGGTGGCGGCGGAACTTCGGGACATCGACAGCCGCGAACCGCTCGCCGAGCACCGCGGCGAGGTCGTCCACGGCGGTCACGCATCCACCCGCTCTCGACTCTCGACCGCCGCCGCGGTGTCGATCAGCATCCCGTGCAACGCCGAAGAGGCGGCGGGGTCGGCGACGGCGAAGGGCCGGCCATGGTTGGCCAGCCACCCGCTATGCACGGCTACGGTCCTGATCCGGTAGGCCAGCGGGTCGCTGCCGTTAGGGAGCCAATCGAGCCCCTCGTCCCGCAACAGGTTGTGGCAGCGGACGTGACACGATAGGCAGAGCCAAATCCGCAGGTCCCGATCAAAGTACGGCAGGTCGGGAGCTGGCCGGCGGGTCGGGTGGTGGCCGTGCAGCCGGCTCGGAGCCCCGCAGACGGCGCAGAGGCCGCTCACTTCCGCCCCCTTCGAGGTGAGCGGCGGCGTCCCGAATCCACCCAGCTTTCGACACCTTGCGCCTGAGCGCCGACGGCCAAGGCGACGACGATCGCGGGGTCGCTCACGAAACTCACCGGCCCCCACGCGGGATCGATGACGTTGACAGGCCGCCAGGTGCGCACCCGCCGGCGGAACGCAGCGGGAGTCACGCGCCCGTCGAGCAGCCCCGCGACGAGACTGAGGTAGCGGCCGACGCGCGAAGCGTCCCGGCGGCTGACCGTGACCCGCTCGACGAGCACCGGATCGCCATGGAGGACGCCGTAGAAACTCACCGTCGGCATTACGTCGCCAACAATCCGCTGCCCGACAGCTTGGCGGGCGCCCAGCTCAGGGCGTGCCGCCAGGCGGCGTTGGTACTCGGCGCGGTCGGCAGCCTGCCGCCCGGCGGTTCCGGCCCGTGTGTTCCCGCGTGTCAGCTCGCCGCGTTCGGCGGCGGCTAGGAGGTTGGCGCTCGGTGGCTTACGCGGGCGGGCGCGCCGGTTGGCGGTAGAGCGGAGGCCGCGAGGGAGAAGGCGGTTGGCGGCGAGGCGCCGGTCGTCAGCCGGGGCCATCGCCGAGCGATCCCGTATCAGGGTCGCAAGGCGATATACTCGCAGCGACCGTGGAGCCGGTCAAAGTTTCGGAAGGTGGCGCCGCCGGGGAAATCTCCGGCGGCGTTGCCGCGTTCATGGGGCGCCCTTTGCTGGCGACGCGACCCCGGAGCCGGTTCGCAGGTCCTCAACGGCAGCAGCGGGAACAAGCCACCTCCGACCGAGCCGGGCGGCGGGCACCTCGCCACGCTCGATCGCGGCCCGAACGGTTTCACGGTGGACCCCGAGGCGCCGAGCTGCTTCGACGATCGTGAGAGGCGGTGAGGACGACAAAACGGACGTGCGCGAGGACATGGAAGTCTCCGGGCAACGTCCGCTGGGGCGAGGCCAACGCGTGGTCGTTTGACAAGCGGGGGACCACGCAAGTCCCTGTCGACCCGTCAGGCCAACATCGGTACGATAGCAGCATGCCTCCCCGCCGTCAACCGTCCTCGACAGACATGGCAAAAATGGCCCAAGAACTGCTCTCGGCCCTCGACGGCGCTGAACCTCAGTCGGACCGGCTGAGCCCCCGAGCGCTAGAGATCGCAGGGAGCCTCATGTCTGGCGTGCGGGAGTCCGAAATGGCTAAGGATCCTGAGGGCGCCCCGGCGATGAGGCCAGACGTGATAGCCCTGGCCGAGCAGATCGAGCGACATCGCCCCTTGCCCCTCAGATGCACCTGTGGGAGACGCCTCGGCTTCCTGGCGCTCGGCGTCTATATCTCAGGCGTGCTCGTCATGCCCGGCTCCAGTCCGGTTCCGCCGAAGCAGTGGCAGGATCGGAGTCGGGGACCGGGGAGCAACAGTATGTCCGGTTGGTCCGTCGATTTGGAGTCCAGAATCGGTATGGGGGATCTGATCGCAGCGACGTGGCGCGGGCTGGGCAACCGGCCTCCGGAAGAGCCGGACTTCGGAGACTACGCCCGTCGACTGACCTTCACGTGTGAGAGCTGCAAAGCCGTCCACCCCTTTCGAAACCTGACGCTTCTGCGCCGCTTCCTCAGAGCGATCGCTCACAAGGAGCAGGAGATCACGCTCGCCCACCGACTGAGCACCTCTGCCCGGGCGAGCTGACTATCGACCGGCAGTCTGCTAGCCGAGACAGTGGCTAAACCTGGCGCCAGCGGGTGCCGATGATGACATGATGACCGCTCGACGTCGTCGGGCTCGGAGTCGTCGCCGTAACAAGTTTGACATCGACGCGGTGTTCGGCCTCGTGACCCTCGTTGTGGTCGTCGGCATCATCAGCGCTGCCCGTACTCACGCGGTGGCCGCGGCCGTCGTCGGTATCGTCATCATGGCTGCCGCCATGGCAGGACTGGTCCTCCGGCTGCGCTCCCGCCGTCGAGCCCGGTGGGCACGGATTACTCTCGCGCGCAACCTCGACCGGCTCCGGGAGCTCACTCCGGCAGCCTTCGAGCAAGCCGTAGGCGACGTGCTCAACGCCCACGGGTGGCACCTCTCGCTGACCGGTGGGTCGGGCGACGAAGGTGCCGACCTTGCTGGCAAGGACCCGTCGGGCCAGCGGACCATCGTGCAATGCAAGCGCTACGCCGCCACGCACGGCGTCGGCAGCCCCACCGTACAGCTCGCTCTCGGCGCCCGAACCATCCACCGGGCGGAGCGAGTGCTCGTCGTCACGTCCTCGGGCTTCACAGCCCCAGCCCGTAGCCTTGCCCGGCGGGAGGGAATCGAGCTGCTTGACGGCGTGACGCTCGTCAGCCTCGCCCAAACAGCAGCGCTCGACCCGGAGAACACCTCCCGGCCGCCGCGCCTCGGCTACGACGCCGGCAAGCGCGAGCACAAGGCCCTGCTAGTCGGCGGGATCATCGGAGCCGCCCTCGTGTTCGCCCGTCGCAGCATCCGCCGGGATCTCGGCACCGGGCTCGCGGTCGCCGTGTCCCTCGTCATGGTCGCCATCGTGCTCTCGCCGGTCCTCATCCTCGCGGGCGCCGTCCACACCTCCCGATCCGAGTGGCGCCGGCACCACAGCGGTAGGCGTCTCGCGGCCTTGATCGCCTCGTGGGCTATCGGGTCCACCTGCCTATGGCTGGCCCTCGTCTACCGGACCGATCTAGGGCGCAGCGCCCTCCTCGTGCCCCTGGTGCTCACTCTCGGGTGGACCGTGGATCACCGCCTCACGCGGCACCGGAGCGCCCCTACGACGGCCTACAAGCCCGCTCCGCTGGAGCTGTTCCCCGACGACGGGCGGGACTACGACTGAGCACGTGCTGCTACGTGATCTCACTCACATACCCGTAGGGGTATGCCATAGCCCGCTATGCATGGCGCCGTGTGAGCGTCACTCACCCCGCATCACGATACGGTAGGGGGTATGCGACCACTGCGCATCACGTGTGACTGCGGGCATGCGTGGCAGTCACGGACCACGAGCGGCAGGACCATGTGCCCCAAGTGCGGCATGAGGGTCTACGTGACCGTAGAGCAGCGCCGCAAGGCAGGACTAGGCCAGGGGAGGGCTGCTGCGCCGGCCGTGAGACGGGCACCTACACCCATACCGGTAGGGGTATCGAGAGAGCCTGCCACCGCACCTGCCGCCTTCGAGCCTTCGCCTGTTCCGAGGACACCTACGCCAGCCCCGGCACCGCGGGCCCCCGAGCCCGGCCCGGACCTGTTCGCCCTGGCCGCGAGAGCGCTCACCGGCGCCGTATCTGGCCGGCAGGGGGGCACCAGCTCGCCTAAGGCGCCGGCAGTGGCGACAGCGCGTCAGGCGACCCCTATCGCCCCCTCGAAGGCGCAGGGCGCACCGGAGGGGCCGGTGCGAAGCGTCAGGGCGATTGATCGGCACCGCCAGAGGTTCGCCTATGCCGTCGAGACATCGTGCGGATGCGTGTTCGGGTCGAACGGCGGCGAGTCTCCCGAGCAAGTGGTCTGCCCCCGCCATGGTCCCGGCACCGTGCGGGCGGTCGTCCCGGCTGAGTACGCCCGATCCGAGCTGCTCCCGGTCCCATCGTGAGCGTCCCGAGCTACCCCGCCACCACCGGAGACGCCAGACGGCCGTCAGCGCCCGTGCGCAGTGCCGTAGACGGCCCTAGAACCGGTCGGGTGGCACTTTCGTACCCACCGGCACGGAAGGGCCGTTCAGGGCGCCATCTGTGAGCATCGCCGTCTGCCGCCGGCCAGGGTGCATCGCACCGGCCACCGACGACATCATTCAGCTCTGCGCCGCTCACCTCGAAGCTCAGCGCAGACAAGCCGAGGCGATCCGGGCCGAGGCGGCAGAGGCAGCCGGCGGGAGGGCCAGCACCGAGAGGATCACAGCCAGGCAGTCACCGGGGCCGGCACTCGACCAGTTCGGGATAGGCGAGCGTCCGTCCTGGCAAGCCCGAGCCGCCTGCAGCGGGGTCGGTCCCGAGACGTTCTACCCAACCCAGGACGCACCCGGTGGCCAGCGAGGACCGGACCCCTACCTCGATGCCCGCCAGCTCTGTGCCACATGCCCCGTCGTCGAGCCCTGCCGGGTAGCGGGTAGGACCGAGCGCTACGGCATGTGGGCCGGCACGACCCCGGCTGAGCGGGGGAAGGGCAAGCGCAGACGCACGGCCGCCTAGCGCCACCTACGGCCCGACCTCGAGAACGGGTCCCCGACGTAGCACCCGAGCTCGGAGGGACCACCTGGGCAATCGTGGGAGACGTAGCCCACCTTGTGGAGCACGAGACGGTTCTCGAGGTTCGGGTACCGGGGGCCACCTGGCAGGTCGGCCGTATCGCCTGTTACAGCCCGCTCCGTAGCGCTACAGAGCCACGGAACCGGTGGAGGTGTTCTCAGTGCCCCCGAACGCTCCTAGCGCCTTCTACGGCGCTCCACGGCGACTCTCACGACCAGCTAGGCCACACCGGCTCCCTGCCTTCCCGAGCCCTACGCACCTCACCTGCCCTGACCTGCCCCTATACCCCGGAACCCCTTATACCGTAAGGGCTTTCTCCCCCTCGTCGGTAGACCAGGTACCTATAAAGGCCGGTCCCTCTCGGCGGCCGTGCCGCCCCGGTCGGTTGCGGCGTCCCGTGCCGGGCCGCTGGCTGGCTGGCTGGCTGGCTCGTGCTGTCCGTTGCTGGTTCCGGGCGGTGCGTGGCCCCCGGTGGCCCGCTTCGCTGCCCTTGTCCTGCTCTCCCCTCCATTTGTCCAGCTCGAGGCCATTCGTGCCTGCAAGATGAAAGGGATGGACGCTAAATGCCGGCGGACCAGAGGCGCTCCACGGGCATGACCAAGGTCCCGTCGGCATCGCGGTAGCAGCGCTGTCCGAGGTTGAGCAGAACGGCGCCGGCGAACCGATCGCCGACCGCGTTGGCGAGCGCGCGCAGGCCTCGTGTGTCCGCCCTCGAGACCGAGGAAGCCGCCTTCACCTCGATCCCGACGATCCTCCCGTCGTCGCGTTCGACGACGAGATCGACCTCACCGGCGTCGTAGTGGTTCCAGTGGCCCACGAGGGACGCGCTGTCGGTCCAGGACAGCTGTTTCATCACCTCGCCGACGACGAAGGTCTCGAGCAGGTGGCCGAACTCGGTCTGGGCTGACGGGTCGCGCCCAGCGAGCTTCTCGGCCGATACGTGCAGCAACCGTGCGGCCAATCCCGTATCTACTAGATGGACCTTGGGCTTCTTCTGGATGCGCGCGCCGAGGGTGGTGCCCCACGCCGGCAGCAGCTGCACCAGGTGGACGTCCGCGAGTAGCCGCACGTAGGCGCCAGCGGTCTCCTCGCTCACTCGCTCCCGTTCGGCGACGGCGCGCACGTCGAGGATCTGTGCGGTCTGCGACGCCAGCCTGGCGAGCACGCGCGGCAGCGCGTCGCGCTGGCTGAGCTGGGTGAGGCGGCGTAGCGCACGGGCATCTCGCTCAATGACCTGAGGCACGTAATCGTCGAACCAGCGGTTGCGGCCGGCCGAGCTTGATCGGGCGACGGCAAGCGGCATACCTCCGGTCGTGACGCGACCCGCGTAGCCGGCTCGTGACTCGCTGAAGGGTGCGCTTGTGAGCAGCGACTCGGGGTTCTCGACCAGGAGCTCGGCAAAGCGCTCGGTGACGCCGGCGAGCTCCCCCTGGGAGAACGGCAGGACCGCGATCTCGTGGTAGCGCCCGGCGAGCTCGCGGTCGAGGATTGGCCTGGCCCGTGAACGCGTTGATCCGGTGAGGACGAAGCGCCCCGGCCGGAGGTCGCGATTCAGCTCGGCCTTTATCGCCTGCACGATCGCCTCGCAGTGCTGCCACTCGTCGATGCACACCGGCGCCGGGCCGCCAGCGTAGAAGCCCGGATCTGCGCTCACCGCCTGCAGGGTGACGACGTCGTCGAGGTCGAGGATTTGGGTGCCGCTGCCACGGGCGAGGCGCTGGAGCACGTAGGACTTGCCCACCGTGCGGGGGCCGGCGAGGACGAGCACGGGCTCCTCGCGAAGCAGCTCGCGAGCACGCTCAAGTGCGCGTCGGGGGATGTCAGCGAGGCCGCTCATCCCTCTGAGGATACCGCTCGATCGGGCTGCGCCGAGCACTTCACCCGTATGTATTTGAGTCGTTAAGTTATGTTAAGTTGACGGACTCGCTCGGACATTTGTGACGCTCCGTCCCATGAGTCCTGGGAGGTAGGCCACGATGGACATCGTTATCGCGACTTCGGGCAGCAGCCGACACCAGGACACGCCATGGTCACGGGGTGCGGCACGGGCTCGCTCTGGACCTCGATCAGCTGCTGAGGCTTCGAGGTTCACGGCCGGGCGCAGGTCAGGGGTTCAAATCCCCCGGTCGTTGACGCGGATGCTCGGGGGCTCGCCGCCGGTCGGTCCTGTCTGAGTTCAGCTCGCAGTTCACGAACATCTTCGCAGTCGTCCCTATGGTCGCGTCCGGTATCACGTTTCTCGCGTGCGGACTCACGACGCCCCGAAATGCTGCGAACCTCGAGCTCGCCGTCGGCATCCTCGGGGTTGTCTTCCTGAATGCCGCCATCGGCTTTGCCCGGGAGCACTCGGCAGAACGTACCGCCGAAGCCCTACAAGCCATGGTGGCCTCGTCAGCCAGAGTCATGCGAGCCGGCGCGCTCACCGGTGAGAGCCGGTCGACACCGCGGATCGCCGAGGCCGTCGACCCCGAGATGGCACTCCACGAAGCTCGCACCCGCGTCTTCATGGGCACATCGGTCGTGAACGGCAGTGGCAGAGCACTGGTGTACGCCACTGGCCTGTCCACCGAGCTGGTTACGTCACCGTAGTTGCATCATTCCATCTGTAAGTAGATTTGATCCGTCCGTAACTTAGAGCAACGAATTCTGAGTGGCCCCAGGACCTCGTCACCGAGCTCGCACTTGCTCCCGGCGATCTAGTAGCCGCAGTCGTCCGTCAGGGTCGCTCGTTGCCTGCCTCGATGCCCACCACCTGCGCGCGCGATCGGGTGCTGGCCCTCACCGATCCCGGCGGTGAAGGACATGTCCACCAGGCGTTCCTCTCGGACGAATCGGCCGAGCCTGTGAAAGGAGAAGACCCCGCCGGTCGCGACTAGGGCGATGCCGACGACTCGGAGCCGATAGAAGGTGACAGCGGGAGCGACGACGCGAACCGCCGGCGCTCCTCAGCTCGAGACTGGCTCCGCGAAGGTGAACGACAGCCCGCGATGGAAGGTCGCCAAATTGAGAAAGTGCTCGATGTGGGTGAGCTTCTTGCCTGCGACGAAGCCTGCGAACACCGGTGTGCCCTCGGCCGCGGAGAGAGACGCGGCTACACGTTCCTCTGAGATGACCTGGCCCGTACCGGGGAGCATGTCGACAGCCCGTATCCGTGGATCAAAGGTGCCTGCGTCGAGAGGCGCTACCACACCGTAGGCGAGCAGTCGCTCTGTCAGCTCCGACTGCTGGTAGAGCGTCAGCCACAGCGGATAGTGCTCCATTACAAGCTCCCACCTCACCATCATCTCGTGGCTCCGGCGGACCTTCGGCCTAGGGTCATGCTTGGCGCGCTTCTTCACGCGTACATGTCTCCTTTCGCTCGACGCGCGCCGAGTTGCAGAGCGGCGTACATCTCTTACACGGCCGCCCTAAGAGATGCCGCTCCTTGCGCGAGGTTCGAGTCCCTGTCTCGACTGAAGTGCTTGCTACTGCCAGGATGCCGGCGCCGCCTGAACCGTGACTACCATGATTTATTCTACCATATAGAGCAAGTCATGAGCCCCGGATAACGCCTGCTCCTATCGAGTGCAAGCATATCATCCTATGGCAGTATAGCCGCGCGACTTTGACCGAGCTGGGTGCATGCTTTCGGCCGGCTGGGTCGACCGCCGAGTCAGTCCTTGGACCAGAACCGTCTCTTCTTCGGAGGATCCGTATCGCAGCTGCATCGTTCCGAGGGAGGCACGCCGGCGAGAACCTGCTCGACATGGGCGCCACAGCCCTTCCAGCTCGGACGGTGGCACTTCTTGCAGATGATTGCCCTACACATACCCCAGAGGGTATCATGTGCCAACTCGACGCCACCGCGATCTCAGGTGGGGCCCGACTGCCGTCGGCTCAAGCGCGCCCGCAGATCGCGAGGTTCCGCCAGCTATGCGATGATGCGGGAGACAGAGACCCTCGAAGAAGAGGAGCAGACCCGTGCGCTGGAACCAACCTCCAGATCAGATGCCCGAGGCCTGGTTCAATATCGTGCCGCACCTGACCACGCCGCTCGACCCGCCCTTGCACCCGGCTACGCGCGAGCCGGTCGGCCCTGATGATCTGGCACCCCTGTTCCCGATGGCCCTTATCGGCCAGGAGGTGTCGACGGCGCCATGGGTCGACATCCCCGGCGAGGTGCTCGACGTGCTCAGGCTGTGGCGACCGACTCCGCTCGTTCGCGCCCGGCGGCTGGAGGAGGCGCTCGGGACTCCGGCGCGGATCTACTACAAGGACGAGTCCGTCTCTCCGGCCGGTTCGCACAAACCGAACACGGCTGTTCCTCAGGCCTTCTACAACAAAGCCGAGGGCGTGAAGAGGTTGACGACCGAGACCGGTGCCGGCCAGTGGGGAAGCGCCCTCGGGTTCGCCACAGCGCTGTTCGGTCTCGAGTGCATGGTTTACATGGTGCGGGCCTCGTACCAGCAAAAGCCCTACCGCCGCGTGATGATGGAGACCTGGGGAGCCAACGTGGTTCCATCGCCGATCGACCAGAGCGACAGTCCCGGCTCGCTCGGCCTGGCTATCAGCGATGCAGTGCGGGACGCGGCGACGCGGTCAGACAGTCACTACTCGCTCGGGTCCGTGCTCAATCACGTGCTCTTGCACCAGACCGTGATCGGTCAAGAGGCCAAGACCCAACTCGGCTTGGCCGGCGAGCGGCTTCCTGACGTGGTAATCGGATGTTGTGGCGGCGGCTCCAACTTCGGCGGCATCTCCCTGCCCTTTGTCCCCGACACCGGTGTCCGCCTGCTCGCAGTCGAACCGACAGCGTGTGCCACCCTCACGACGGGCACATTTGAATACGACTTTGGCGACAGCGCGGGAATGACTCCGTTGCTGCCCATGTACAGCCTCGGCCACGACTTCATGCCGCCGTCGATCCATGCTGGAGGGCTTAGGTACCACGGTGACGCGCCCATCGTGTCCAACCTCGTAAGGTCCGGGCGGGTCGAAGCGACCGCCTATCCGCAGTCAAAGGTGTTCGAGGCTGCGGTATCCTTCGCCCGCTCTCAGGGTACGATCCCTGCTCCCGAGACTGCCCATGCGATCCGGGCCACCATCGACGAGGCGCTGGCCGCAAAGGAGACTGGTGACGAAAAGGTCATTCTCTTCTGCTACTCCGGGCACGGCCTGCTCGACCTCGGCGCCTACGACGATTACCTGCACGGGCATCTAGATGCCGACGGTGCGCCGACGGGCGGTTGACGCGTGCAGCCGGGCGCGGGCAGCCGGGGGGGCTGCACCCGGGGGGGCTCACGTGGGAAGATGTCCAGAGGTAGTATCTGTTCCGTTGCTCCTGGCGCGATAGCGAGGATCGGTGGAGAGTAGGCGCCGCAGTCAGACACGTTTACCCCGGGGTCACCGAACGCCCCGGCGGGGCACGCGCGGTGCCGACGCGTCGCCGGGGAACGGCTTCGCACTTTCCGTGCTCGCCAAGCGGACCGGTACACCGGTACCGACTATTCACCACTACCGTCATCTCGGGTTGCTCCCTGAGCCTTCGCAACTCGCGACGAACCGCTTTCTCTACGACGAGAGGCACGTCGAGGCCCTTGTGATGATCCGCATGCTCAGAGAGCGGCGCAACATGCCTCTCGAGGCGATCCGGGAGGTGCTTCCGGGAGTGCTCGCGATCGAGCACGGCGAAGTGCCGCTCGCGGACATGTGGGACGAGGTGATCGCTCCCTTTGTTGACCAGTTCTCCCCGGATCTTGTTCGGGCACGACTGCTCGCGGCCGCCCGGGAGGCGTTCGCTCGGTCGGGCTACGCAGGGGTGAACGTGGCCGACATATGCAGTGCCGCGGGCATCGCGAAGGGCTCCTTTTACAGGTACTTTGATTCGAAGGAGACGATCTTCCTCGCAGCCGCTCGCTCCACTGTGGAAGCAGTCGGTGAGCAGCTGGACGAGCTGCCATCCCGCATGAGCGAGCACCAGGCGATAGAGAAGCTCCAGCTCATTCTCGGGCCAGTGGCTCCGCTGCTGCTCGAGGTGGCGACCGGCGAGCTCCGCCACCAGGCAAATGTGGTTGGTGTAGTGGCGGCGATCGCGGGGGGTCTTGCGGCACACCTTGTACCGCGCCTTCGTACCCGTGGCAAGAGCGCCGGGCCCGCCGCCCGCCGCGTGGTCGATGCCGCCCTTGTGGGACTTCTCAAGCCCACGCTCGGATCTGAGACAACTCCCCCACTTTGAGGTGCCACGGCCGCCGATGAGGGCGGTGGAACCTTGACAGCATGCCCTCTCAGGTATAACAAGTACGGACGAGTGGTCATGGGCACTACACGAAGGAAGTGACCGGTGGCACCAATCGGGTCGTACGACCCCGTGGAAGGGAGACTGACGGCGTCCAGCGATGTCGTCGCGAGAGCGCGGCAGGAGAACTTCCCTGTTGCGAGCCACCTTCTGCCCGCTCGCCTGAGGACGAGACTGATGGCGATCTACGGCTTCGCTCGGTTGGCCGACGACATCGGAGACGAGGTCGACGGCGACAGGCTGGCAGACCTTGACTGGCTCCAGGCCGAGCTGGAGAGCGCCTACGAAGGCCATGCGACTCATCCGGCGATGCGGCGCCTGTCGCCCGTCCTCGCTGAGCTGAAGCTGAACCGGGAGCCGTTTCTTGCTCTCATAGAGGCCAACCGCGTCGACCAGAAGGTGCGTCGGTACGAGACGTTCGACGACCTCGTCGGCTACTGCATGTTGTCGGCGGCGCCGGTCGGGAGGCTCGTGCTCGATGTCTTTCGAGTGTCGACGCCTTCTTTGGTTCCCCTTTCCGACGACGTCTGCATCGGACTCCAGATCGTCGAGCACCTCCAAGACGTCGGTGAGGACGCGCGGCGCGGCCGGATCTACCTACCCCAGGAGGATATGGGGCGTTTCGGGTGTCGAGGGGATGACCTTCTCGCCAGTTCGGCGAGCCCAGCCTTGCGGCGACTCGTCGCGTTCGAGGCGGAGCGGGCTGCCAACCTGCTCGCTTCCGGCGTTGCTCTGGCCCGCCAGCTGCCGATGCGGCCCCGCGTCGCAGTGGCCGGATTTGCGGCAGGCGGAACCGCGGCCCTAGCCGCGATCCGCCGGGCCGACCATGACGTCCTCTCGGCTAATCGAGCTCCGCGGCCACTGACAGTCGCCCGGCATGCGATCTCCAACATGGTGATGTCGAGCCGGATTCGAGCTGCGGCGTGAGCGTCGAAGCCGCCTATGCCTACTGCGAGGCTGTCACGCGTGCGCAGGCGAAGAATTTCGCATACGGGATCAGGCTTCTCCGACGTCCTGAGCGCCAGGCCCTCTCGGCCGTGTACGCACTTGCTCGCCGGATCGACGACATTGGAGACGGTGACCTCGCACCTGAGCGCAAGATCGAGGCGCTCCGGGCACTGCGCGAGCAGATCAACCCCATCGACCCGCTTACCGGCGACCCTGTCCTTTTGGCCGTGGCCGACACCGCGGCCCGTTACGCGCTACCGATGGGAGCTTTCGCGGAGATCATCGACGGGTGCGAGATGGATGTCGTCGGTACGTCGTACGAGACCATCGAAGACCTGGTCGTGTACTGCCGGAGGGTTGCAGGGTCCGTCGGCCGTCTTTCACTCGCGGTGTTCGGCTCAGCCCAGCCAGAGCGAGCCGTTCCCTTGGCTGACTCCCTCGGCGTGGCGCTTCAGCTGACGAACATCGTGCGCGATGTCGTCGAGGATCGCGGGCTCGGACGTGTCTACCTGCCGGGGAAGGACGCTGAGTCAGTCGGTTGCCCGAAGGATCTGTCGGGACCTGCCCCTGTGGTGGCCAAGCTGGTGGCACTCGAATGTCGTCGGGCAGACGAATGGTTTCGCGAAGGGCTCCAGCTCCTCCCTCTCCTCGACGGGCGCGCTCGGGCATGCGTGTCCGCGATGGCCGGGATCTACCGGCGGCTGCTCGTGCGAATCGAGCGAGACCCAGAGGTAGTGACGCGGGGCCGTGTCTCGCTCCCGAACTGGGAGAAGGGTCTTGTCGCGGCTCGCAGCCTGGCAGGGGTTGGCTCGTGATCGACAGCCTTCGATGCTTGGGGACGCTGCAGTGAGCTTGCCGCGGGTCGGGGTAGTCGGCGGCGGTCTGGCGGGAATCGCGGCGGCGCTGGCTGCCGCCGACGGCGGAGCCGAAGTCACCCTGATCGAGCGACGCCAGAGCCTGGGTGGACTGACGAGCTCGGTCCGCCGCAATGGCCTGTGGTTCGACAACGGGCAGCACGTGTTCCTTCGGTGCTGCACCGAGTACATGAGCTTTCTCGGCCGACTTGGAGCCAGCGACAAGGTCTACCTGCAGCCGCGCCTGGAGGTGCCCGTGCTGGCTCCGGGCGGGAAGAGGTCCTCCATCAAGCGCTCGGGGCTGCCCGCGCCTGTCCACCTCGTGGGTGCCCTCGCCACTTACAGCTTCCTTTCGGTTCGCGAGCGGCTGCTGTCCACAAGAGCTGCGCTCGGTCTCCTTCGGCTCGATCCAGATGACGACAAGCTCGATGCGGTGTCGTTTGGCGACTGGCTGCAAAGGAGGGGCCAGAGCGATCGTGCGATCGAGGTTCTCTGGGATCTGATCGCACTTCCTACGCTCAACGTCTCCGCCCGCGAGGCATCGCTCAAGCTCGCGGCCAAAGTCTTTCGTGTCGGTCTGCTCGATCGTGCAGACGCCGGGGACATCGGCTGGTCCTTGGTCCCACTCGCGGAGCTGCACGGCGCGAGTGCCATGAAAGCCCTGGAAACGGCAGGTGTCGCTGTCGAGCTCGGCGCAGCCGTCAGCGATGTCGTGCAAGGGGAACGTGGCATTGCCACTGTCGTTGGCGGCAAGAGGCTGGGTTTCGATGCCGTCGTCGTCGCCACGCCGCCTCGTGCCGCGGTTGGCTTGGGAGCGTATTCGAGCTCAGCGGCAGTTGACCGTCTCGGCACGTCCCCCATCGTCAACGTGCACCTCCTCCTCGACCGGCGCGTGACCGATCTGGCTCTGGCCGCTTGCGTCGACTCGCCGATCCAGTTCGTCTTCGATCGGACCGAGTCGAGTGGGCTCGGCTCGGGACAGTGCCTGTCGATCTCGTTGTCGGCCGCCGAGGCCTACATAGCTCGCGGGGCCCGCGATCTGGCTCGCGAGTTCTTCGCTGCTGTCGGCGAGATCTTCCCCGCTGCCCGAGGCGCTCAGCTCCTCGACTGTGTCGTGACGAGAGAGCGCGCCGCTACGTTCAAGGCCGCGCCCGGTACCGACTCCCTCCGCCCAGTCACGGCGACCAAGACCCCGGGCGTGTTCGTCGCCGGTGCCTGGTGCGACACTGGCTGGCCGGCGACGATGGAGGGAGCTGTTAGAAGCGGTCTCGGCGCAGCTGAGCAAGCGCTTGCGTTCCTCGCTGGGCCCGTGCCAGGTGCCGACCGTGAACTGGAGGGAGCAGCTAGATGAGCGTAGTCACGTCGGTGGAAGCATCGGCCGAACAGCCCGGAAACCGCTCAGCATCAGTGGCAGAGTTGATCGGACGCACTCGCTCCCTCGTCGCTCCGGCCCTCGAAGCGGTGGTTCACCGTCTCAGCCCTGAGCTGCGGGGCGCAATACGCCACCATCTCGACGGAGGCGGAAAGTACCTGCGTGCTGCTCTCGTGCTGCTCTCGGCAGCAGCCGTCGGTGCCGACGAGGAAGTAGGCGTCCCCGGAGCTGTAGCGATCGAGCTCGTGCACAACTTCTCCCTGATTCACGACGACATCGTCGACGGCGATCTCGAGCGCCGCCATCGACCGACTCTGTGGGCGGCGTACGGGACGGGCCATGCCATCATTGCCGGAGACGGCCTGGCGGTTCTCGCCATGCAGGTGCTTCTCGACGAGCCGACTGCCGAACGGGTCCGAGCTGCCAAGGTGCTGGCAGACGCCACTCAGGCAATGATCGCTGGGCAGGCACAGGATATGGCGAGTGAGCGCCGGACTTCGCTCTCGGTCGCGGAGTGTCTCGAAATGGAGGCCGGGAAGACCGGAGCACTCCTGTCGTGTGCGGCATCTCTCGGGGCGGTGCTCGCTGGGGCACCTCAGCCCAGTATCGACGCCCTGGCCGTATTCGGTCTGAACCTGGGGATTGCCTTCCAGGCAGTCGACGACGTTCTTGGCATCTGGGGCCAAAGCGCTCTGACGGGCAAGCCCGTCGGCAACGATCTGCGTCAGCACAAGAAGACCTTGCCGGTCGCGATTGCGACAAGCAGCCCAACCGCGGCCGGCCAGCAGCTCAATTCGCTGCTTGCGAGCGAGCTTTCGGACTGGGACGTCGAGGTGGCAGTACGCCTGCTGGAGGAGTCGGGAGCTCGTGACGAGACGATGGCAATCGGTGAGTCCTATCTTCGAGGAGCTCTGGATGCGCTTTCTCGAGCTCAGCTGCTGGCCGGTCCGGCCGCCGAACTTGCAGCGCTGGCGCACTACGTGACCGCACGAGACCGATGAGCTCGCTCACCTCCACCCAGTCAGGTGCCGGATCGGGCACTCGAGAACGCGAGGATGCCCGGGTCGAAGGTCCGGCCCGATCCACGGCCCCCACCGTCGCGCATTCCGCGGCTGACTGCCTCGCGAGGGCGGTTAGGGCTCTCGAATCCCTGCAGGAGCCTGACGGCTACTGGAAGGGCGAGCTCGAGACCAACGTCACGATAGACGCGGAGGATCTCCTGCTTCGTGAGTTCCTCGGCATACGGACTGCAGAGCAGACCGCCGAAACGGCGCGTTGGATACGTTCACGCCAGGCCGACGACGGGACCTGGGCGAATTTCCACGGAGGACCCCCTGAGCTGTCGACCACCGTAGAGGCATACATAGCGCTCCGCCTTGCCGGAGACGAGCCGCAAGCAGCTCACATGGCCTCGGCCGCCAAGTTCATTCGAGCCTCAGGGGGCCTCGAGCGCACGAGGGTCTTCACCCGCATCTGGTTGGCGCTCTTCGGACTGTGGCGGTGGGAAGACCTTCCTGTCCTCCCGCCGGAGCTGATGTTTCTTCCGAAATGGGTGCCGCTCAACATCTACGACTTCGGTTGCTGGGCACGTCAGACTGTCGTCGCCCTTACTGTTGTCGGAGCGCACAGGCCAGTGCACGAGCTGGACCTGTCGCTCGACGAGCTCCGTAGCGGAGCACCGGCGCCTCTGGCGAAGCCGCTGACCACATGGGCCGGAAGGTTCCAGCTGCTCGATCGCGTGCTTCACCTCTATGAGCGCCGCCCGATCAGATTCCTGCGAAGGGCTGCTCTGCGCCGTGCCGAGAACTGGATTGTGAAGCGCCAGGAGGCCGACGGCTGCTGGGGGGGGATCCAACCCCCGTGGGTGTACTCCCTCATCGCTCTGCACCTGCAAGGATATGCGCTCGACCACCCGGTGGTGCGATCAGGGATAGCCGGCCTCGACGGTTTCACCGTCAATGACTCGCTCGGGCGGCGCCTCGAGGCGTGCCAGTCGCCGGTCTGGGACACAGCCCTCGCGGTTACCGCGCTGGCTGACGCCGGCCTGACGCCGGACGACCCCGTGCTCACCTCGGCAGCTCGCTGGCTCCTGGCAGAGGAGATAGCCGTGCCCGGCGACTGGAGCGTTCGCCGTCCCGAGCTGGCTCCTTCAGGGTGGGCGTTCGAGTTCGCCAACGACTGGTACCCAGACATCGACGACACGGCCGAGGTCGTGCTCGCCCTGCTGCGCACGACCGAGCCGGCGGGCGAAGCGATATCGCGTGCCGTGGCCTGGGTGGAGGGTATGCAGTGCCGAGACGGCGGGTGGGCGGCCTTCGACGTCGACAACACCCAGGAGCTCTGTCGTGAGCTGCCGTTCTGCGACTTCGGAGAGCTGATCGACCCGCCGAGCGCGGATGTCACGGCACACGTCGTAGAGGTGCTCTCGGGTATCCAAGGCTCCGGCCAGGCCGTCCAGAGAGGCGTCGAGTGGCTTCTCGCGGCCCAGGAGAAAGACGGCTCGTGGTTCGGCCGTTGGGGCTCGAATTACGTCTATGGCACAGGAGCTGCCGTGCCGGCTCTCATCGCGGCTGGCATACCGACTGACCACCCGGCGGTGCGGCTCGCCGTGTCCTGGCTCGAGCTGCATCAGAACGACGACGGGGGCTGGGGAGAGGACCTTCGTTCGTACACCGACGTCTCCTATCGCGGCCGGGGGCCCTCCACGGCCTCCCAGACTGCATGGGCACTGCTGGCTCTGGTTGCTGCCGGCGAGCGATCACGAGCAGGCGCTCGGGCGGTCGACTACCTCATCGACACCCAGAATGACGACGGATCCTGGGACGAGCCGTGGTTCACCGGCACCGGCTTCCCAGGAGACTTCTACATCAACTACCACCTCTACAGGCTGGTCTTCCCAGTCATGGCCTTGGGGCGTTACCTCAGGGCTCTTGGACCGTTCGTGAACGGAGAGACCGACGACTGAGCTCAAGATCGAGTCGACGGCGACTGCAGGGAGCCTCGCGACGACGACGGAGAGTTTCGTGGCGGGCGCCACCCGAAGCCGGCCCGGCGAAGGCGGCGTCGCCTTGGCGCGAGCAGCGTCCACGAGGGAGTCTCGTGCCGGCGCGAAGGCTCCCGTGGCGATTTTCGGAGCGGCATCGTCGCTCTCGAGCGCGCTCGAGCCAGGAGATCTCATCGTCGCGACCGAGCTGCGCAGCAGTGACGGCTCGCTGTGCAGCCACCTTGCCTCCGCGGGCCCGATAACCGCCGAGCTGCACCGCTCGGGACTGCGCGCTCACAAAGGGCCGGTGGCATCGGCGGTTGCATTCGCGCCGTTGGAGACGGCGATGCTGGCCGGCGCCGGCGTGCTCGCCGTGGACAACGAGTCGATATCTGTCCTGTCGAGCTGGCCTGGCCATCCGGCCGCGGTCGTCCGATGGATCTCGAACACGCCCGGCGCGTCAGCCGAGAGTGCCGGCGGACCCCGCCCGAGTGCCCTCGGCATCGTGAGATCGACCCTCGAGGCGTGGGCGCGCGCATGCGGCCGCCACGAGGTGCTCCTGGCGGCGCCGAGATCCTTCTGCGCTGGTGTCGACCGCGCGATCGAGACTGTCCGGCGTGCTCTCGATCGCTTCGGATCGCCCGTATATGTCCGGCGCCAGATAGTCCACAACCTCCACGTCGTACGACACCTCGAGACGTTGGGCGCCGTCTTCGTGGAGGAGCTCGACGAGGTGCCGCCCGAGGCGACTGTGGTGTTTGCCGCTCACGGAGTCTCTCCTGCCGTGCGCTCGCAAGCCGCGGCGCGTCCGGATCTGAATGTCATCGACGCCACCTGCCCCCTGGTCGCAAAGGTCCACAGCGAGGCCCGGCGCTTCGCCGCCCAAGGGCACAATCTCGTGCTGATCGGCCACAGCAATCACGAGGAGGTCGAAGGGACGCTTGGCGAAGCACCGGGCCGGTTCCATGTCGTGGCGGGAACCGACGACGTCGCTCGGCTCGATCTCGATCCGCGCCAGAGCGTCGCGTTCCTGACCCAGACGACGCTTGCGACCGATCAGACCGCAGAGGTCGTCACCGCTCTTCGCGAGCGCTTCCCCCTCATCGTCGCTCCGGCGGCCGACGACATCTGCTACGCGACCCAGAATCGCCAGGACGCCCTTCGCTCGATAGCGCACCGCTGCGATCTCATGTTGGTCGTCGGGTCGGCCAACTCCTCGAATACCGCTCGTCTGGTCGAGGTCGCGCGGCGGGAAGGATGCAGGGCCGAATTGCTCGAGGACGCCTCACAGCTACAGCTCGGGTGGCTGGACGGTGTCACTACTGTCGGCTTGACAGCCGGGGCGTCAGCCCCCGACTTTCTCGTGCAGGAGGTGCTCGAGACAATCGGCCTCCTGGGGCCACTCACTCTGACCGAGGATAGAACAGCTGAAGAACACGTCCGTTTCGCTCTACCAACACAGGTGCGTTGATGCCAGTTCCACTGAGGCAAAATGTCCGTATCGGAGTCCATCTCCTCCGCCAGCGGCTGAAAAAAGCCAAGTACTACCCCTTCATCGTCGAGATCGAACCGCTCTTTGCCTGCAACTTGTCGTGCCCAGGTTGCGGAAAGATCCAGCATCCGACCGACATTCTCCGCAAGCGGCTCTCGGTGCAGGACATCCTGGGCGCTGTTGAGGAGAGCGGTACGCCGATGGTGTCCATCGCCGGGGGGGAGCCGCTCCTCCACCCTGACATAAGCCGGATAGTCGAGGAGCTCGTCAAGAAGAAGGTCTACGTCTACCTCTGCACCAACGCCGTGCTCCTGCAGCGCCGCCTCGATCGCTTCACTCCGTCGCACTACTTCTCCTGGGTCGTACATGTAGACGGCCTGCGTGAACGACATGACGCCGCGGTAGACCGCGAAGGCGTCTTCGATCAAGCGGTCGCGGCGATCCGAGCCGCGAAAGAGCGCGGGTTCAGGGTCACCACGAACTCGACGTTCTTCAACAGCGACTCGCCGAAGACGGTGCGCGATGTTCTTGATTTCCTGAACGACGATCTCGGGGTCGACGCCATGATGATCTCGCCGGCATATGCTTACGAGAAGGCCCCCGACCAGGAGCACTTTCTTGGCACGGATCAGACGCGGACGATGTTCCGGGAAGCTTTCGCCGACGACAGGCGCAAGCACTGGAGGCTCAACCATTCTCCGCTTTTCCTGGACTTTCTCGAGGGCAAGACCGACTTTGCATGCACTGCCTGGGGTATACCCAGCTTCTCGGTGCTCGGATGGCAACGACCCTGCTACTTGATGGCCGACGGATACGCGAGCAGCTACAAGGAGCTTGTGGAGACGACCGACTGGGCGTCCTATGGACGGGGTCGCGACCCGCGTTGCGCCAATTGCATGGCGCATTGTGGCTATGAGCCTTCAGCCGTCATAGCCACAATGGGATCACTGCGTGAGTCGCTCCGTGCCCTAGTGAACACCCACTGAGCGACGTGAGCGTCGTCACCCTCCGAGCTGGCCCGGTACTAGAAGCTGTCACCTCACCGGCGCGCCTTCGCGAGATGAGCGTTCGTGAGCTCTATGGCCTGGCCGAGGAGATCCGAGGGTTTCTCGTGGCAAGAGTCGCGTCGACTGGCGGGCACCTTGGGTCCAACCTTGGCGTCGTCGAGCTCACGATCGCCCTGCACCGGGTCTTCGAGTCACCGCACGACGCCATCGTGTGGGACACCGGCCATCAGGCTTATGTCCACAAGATCATCACCGGCCGCCAGGATTCCTTCGGCGATCTGCGCCAGGGCGGCGGTCTGTCGGGCTATCCCAATCGGGCGGAGTCTGAGCACGACTTCG
>JAKACA010000203.1 GCA_021796455.1 Actinomycetes bacterium | reverse complement strand
GAGACGCTCAGCCTCCGAACCAGGGAGTACGTGCAAGCTGCCCGCGCCATGGGCGAGGGGACCCCACGGATCGCGTTCCGGCACCTCGTGCCGAACGCAATCGGGTGCTCCATGCCCGCGGCGAGTGGCGGGGCGAGCATTCCGGTTGGCTCGGCCGCACCTCTGTGTGTAGCGTCGCGCCCAACCTGGTGGCGCAGTGTCGACACGATCTCCGGCTCATGCCGGAAAGGGGGCAAGCGTCTGCATGGCCAAAGCGGGGACGACAGCGTGCCTGTACGAGCGCAACGAGTTGTTGGCGCTCGCTCAGGACGCCTGTGCTCGGGCGCGCGACGGTGAGGGCTCGGCAATCTTTGTCAGTGGCGACGCCGGGCTCGGCAAGACGGCTCTGCTCGAGCATCTCGCCTCTCGGACAGGACATTTCCTCCTCGGTCGTGGCAGTGGCGCGCCAGGCGAGGGCAAGCTCGCCTACTCGGTCGTCATGTCCGCCCTTGCCGAGCTGAGAGGTGATAGCTGGCTCGCGATTGGCTCGGAGCCGGCGGAGCCCGTTGGCACCCGAGGAAGTCGCTTCTATGGGACCCTACGCTCCCTTGAGTCTCTCGGCCGGCCGGCCCTCATCCTCCTTGACGACTTGCACTGGGCCGATATGGACTCTCTCGAGCTCCTGGCGTTCGTATGCCGGCGAGTTGGCCGCCTCCCCGTCGTGGTCGTGGGTACGTTGCGGCGCTGGCCAACGACAGCTCACGAGATCGTGAGCGAGCTCGTCTCCTCCGGCAAGGCCACCCTCCAGCGACTGCAGCCGCTCAGCCAGCATGCTTGCGAGCAGCTGCTCGGGGATCTCACCGGAGGTCCACCAGAGCCGTCCCTCACGGCACAAATCTGGCATACCTGTGCCGGTAATCCGCTTCTTGTTCACCAGGTCGCTCGCTCGCTCGAGACCGAGACGAGCCTGCCCAGCCTCGGGACCCTGGACGCCGCCACACAACTGCTCCTCTCCCGCTTCGCCGGTACCTCTACACGCACGCTTGGCTATGCACGGGTCGCCAGCGTGTTCGGGAACCGGTTCCACCCTGAGCTCGTCCGGGTAATCTCGGACATGTCGGTTGACGAGGCCGATCGCTCGCTCCTTGCCCTCTGCGGTGCCGGGCTCGTGGACGGCGACGGCGCGGGCTGCGCCAAGTTCGTGCATCCCCTTTTTCGTCAGATTCTCTACCAGGATCTACCCGCGCCGATGCGTACGCGGATGCATGCGTCGGCCATGCGGGCGCTTCTCGCGAATGGGGCGAGCACTACCGAGGCAGCCGCGCACGCGGTCTTGGGGGGCGCCATCGGTGACCTAGCGGCCATCGAGGTGCTTACCTCCGCCGGACGCTCCGCGCTGAATGGCGGCGGCGTAGAGACAGCGGTCGCGCAGCTGACCGCGGCTGTCGAGCTAGCTGGTACGAACGCCTCGGCAGACCTTCTCCTGCTCCTGAGCGCAGCCTTGAATGCCGCCGGGCGACCCGCAGCCTCGACCGCGACAGCAGAACAGGTTCTGGGCATGGCGAGTGCTACTCAGGAACATCGAGTTCAAGGGTTCCGCCTCCTGGCCCATGCTGCCTTCGTGGCGGGCCGCCCACGGGACGCCTTCGAACAGTTCCAGGAAGCACGGGCCGCGGCTGCCGGGCTCGACCGCATCGTCCTGCTCGACACGCTCCTCGATGCAGCCTTCACCCTCGGCACGGCGGCAACGGTACCGACGCTTCTTGCGTTCGCGAGCGAAGCCCGTGGGCTTGCGTGTCCCGCGGACGGCGCGCGTCAAGCCCTTGCCGAGGTGGCATGGGGAAGCGTCGCAGCCGTCGCCGGCGATCCTGGTGGCCTCGACGCCGTCCTGGCTGCTTCCGACGCCGCATCACGACATCCCGGTGGTCTGTCCATCTCTTGGACCTGGCGCGTCGACCTCGCGCGCATGAACGTCGCTCGGCAGGCGGAGCGATATGAGGAAGCATGCCAGATCTACAACTCGGGTAGCGCAGCTCTCGACAGGGCCGGCGACCCGCTACCCATCTTGACAATGGCCATCGTCCACGCAGACACCTTGAAGCGCCTGGGTCGCCTGCTCGAAGCAAAGGAGCTCCTCGGGCGCTCCAGCGAGCTCGTCGAGCTCGTTCCTGTCGGCAACGCCTGGTGTGAGATCGCCCGCGCCGACGTGGACCAGGAGCTCGGCCAGCCCGTCTCCGCACGATGTGCGGCCATCGCCTCGTCGCTCGGCTCCCACCTGGACAGCTACCCGCTGCTGTGGCTGTGGCTCTGGGCGGTACAGGGCGACTCCCTCGTGGACGGGGGACACCCCGATCTGGCTGCGGATCTCCTGGCACGATGCCGCCCACTTGCAGAGCGGGCCGGCGTGCGCGATCCCCTTGTAGTTCCCTGGGCTCGCTCGGCCGTCGAGGCGGCGGTCTTCGCCAACCGCGTTGACCAGGCCGAGGCAGAGGTCGCCTGGATCAGCGAAGCGCCCACAACTATGAAAGTGCCTGGCTACAAGGCGCTGCTCTCTTACTCACGTGCGCTCGTGTCTTGGCGCACGAAGGCACCCGAAGCAGAGGCACAGTTCCTGGAAGCCCTCTCATGGCTGGAGACCACGACGCTGCCGCTCTTCTCCGGCCGAGTGCTTCTTGCCTATGGTCGATATCTGCGACAGTCGTCGCGCCAGGCCGAGGCCAGGCCCTTGCTGGCTCGCGCGCTGCGCATCGCGGAGACTTGCAGCGCTGAGAAGCTCTCGCGCCAGGCACGTGACGAGCTCCGAGCTGCGGGAGGCAGGCGGCGCCGGCGCGACGAGCCCCCCGGCGCGCTCACGGCCCAGGAGCTGCGTATCGCCGGCCTCGCCGCCGAGGGTCGGACGAACAGCGAGATCGGCGTGGCGCTCTATGTGTCGGCAAGAACCGTGGAGAGCCATCTCGGGCATATCTACCTGAAGCTCGGTATTTCCTCGAGGCGCGAGCTGCGAAACGTGCCGGCTTTGTGGCAACGGCCCGAAACCGAGCCCGGCACGGCTTGAGCTCGAGATTCGCGGCAGCGGCTCCACATCGACCCCAGGCAAGGGGTTGCCGGCCGGCACAAAAGATCGGGGTTGCTCCCCGATGCTCGTGCAGGCGGCTTTGGCAACGATGGGAGCATGCATGTTGGGGCCGCGCTGCCGATAGGCAGGTGATCGCGTGAGGCATGACGACCTTGTGGTCGTGGTACGTGTGCGGCACAGCTCGGGTTTCTCCGGGAGCGTCACCCGGTCCGACAGCCCGACAGCGAGGGAGTTCGCCGGCTGGATCGAGTTCATTGGCGTAATGACAGATCTGAGAGACGAGGCATTCGGCGTCGGTAGCGGCCACGCGAACACCGGTCGGCAACCGCAAAGCTCGGCAGAGTGACAAAGGAGCGGAGATGAGCAACGCAAGACACACCAGCCGCGAGAGCGCCGAGTGGGGCATGCAGCAGCCACGGTCGCGCGCCTTCTCCCCGAGAGCGGTGTGGCCACCGCTTATCGGGACACGGTTGGCGCGCTTCACGCGAGTGCTCGCCGCGGTCAGTCTCGCGCTGGCGGCACTACTTGCTCTCGGTGAATCACCCGCCGGCGCGCTCGGCGCTCGCATGCCGGTGCGCTTCGCCAACAGCTCGGGCAACCAGGCGATCCTGCTCGCCTCAGCCAACGTGATCGTCTCCCACGGCTCGCAGAGGACTTCCTACATCCTCTCAGCGAGGGGTTCCAACATTCCCGGAAAGCCTTCGTCGGTGGCGCTGGCGCTCACGCGCCCGGAGAAGTCCGGCTCGCGGAGCTCCGAGATGCTGATCGAGCAGTTGTTCCAAGCGAGCTCGGCAGTCGTTATCGCCACGAGTCTCCAATCCGGGCGGATTGCCACCGGCAGCCAGCTTGGCTCCTTCGGAGCCATATCCATGACCTTCAAAGCCAGCGGCGCCGTCTCGATCTCGTGCCACGGAGCCCTAAGGGAGCAGAAGGGAACGCTCAGCGGCTCGCTCACCTGGAGGACCGGCGAGCACCTGTTCGGCAGCAGCGCGACGCAGATCTTCCACCTCACCACGATGAACGGGATCGCAATGTCGGGGAGCGGCTGCATCTCTGGAACGGCGCCGCCGGGGGGTCCGATACCCTCGACCTCTCCCTGCCCAGGGTATGCAGGTGGCGCCAGTGTCTCTTCTTTTCACGGATCCAGCTACACCCTGGAGCACTGGGCCTTCAGCGCTCCCTCGGGAAAGTCCGTGACGCTCGAGGCTTTCCGCAGCTACGGCCTCACCGGCACCGGCCTCGCATACCCGGCTTTTGCCGACGATATCAGCTTCGACTCCGGCCTCCCGTTGTCTGATGTCGCGGTGATACCGGGCAAGCTTCCCTCGGCCACCATCAAGACGACCGGCGCGGCTTTCGAGAGCGGATCCGCCCGCTTCACTGCGGTGGTGAGCGGTCTGCCGGGAGCGTTCGGCGGCTGTAGGGTCGTCGTCGCCAGTGGAACAGAGGCTAGTGGGGGGAGCCCGCTAACCGCGAACTTCGATGATGGTGCGATGGTGCTGCCGTCGTCCTCCCCGGGCGAGGGCGCCACCCTGTCGACCTACACCAAGTCCTGACGTTCGAGCACGAGTCGAAGCAAGCAGCACGTTGGTGCCGATCGTGCTCACCCTGCAGAGCTGTCTTCGTCCCTCTCGGGTGCTCAGGGCCGAGGATGGCGGCAACCCGCTCCCCTTCTCCGGTTGGCTTGGGCGCCCCGGGCTTGTCAAGCTATGCTGGCGACGACACCACGCACCGCTCGTCGCCCCGACGCCTCAGCCGCAGCCGGGCTCCTCGGTTGCAGATCGATCACGGCAAGCCCGAAAGGTGGCCGGTACGAGTTCGGAGGTGGACCGATGGCACTGGCTCTCTCGCTGCTGCGTTTGACGCTCGCCGCCGTGTTCCTGCTCGCCGCAGGCCGGAAGGTGGCGCAGCGCCGACACGGCACGGTCTTGCTGGAGCGTTTCGCACTGCCAAGATCACTCGCGCCAGCGATCGCGGCGTTGCCTGCCGTCGAGGCAGGCGCCGCTGTGCTCCTGCTCGCCGGTAGGACGGCACGTCTCGGCGGATCGGCATGCGCGGCGCTGCTCGTGCTCTTCTCGGTTCTGCTCCTCCGCAACCGGGCGTCTGGGCGCCACCGGCCCTGCGGCTGCTTCGGGGAGCGGGGCGAGTCGCTCGCCGACCGCCGGCCGCTGTGGCGCAATGCGGCCCTGCTCGCCGCCGCCCTCGTCGTGGCGCTCGGCCACCCCGAGACGGCGCTCTCCGCCGAGGCCGTTCGCCTTGGCACCTGGCGCGCTGCGGCGCTGCTCGTCATGGTTCTCGCCGTGATCGCCGCCATCACCTCGCCGCTCACACGCTTCCACCGCCGTAGGCGTTCGGGCGCCCGCAGCATGGCGCTGACAACCCTTGGCGGAGAGGCAACGACCCTCGGGCGGTTGCTGAACAAGGACGGACCGACGCTCTTGCTCTTCCTCGCCCCGGGCTGTGGGGCCTGCAGGTC
>JAKACA010000202.1 GCA_021796455.1 Actinomycetes bacterium | reverse complement strand
GTTGATCCGGGGCCTCTAGTTGGTCGCCTGAGTCCCGGGGAGCAAATGGCGAACCCGCCGCCTCTTACATTGGCAGCGGACGCTCCACGCGGAGCATCCGGGACGGCGGAGGTAACGGCGGGTGCAATCAACTTCGCGACCAAGCTTCAGTCCCGTCGCGCGGTGCAGTGCCCCTGTTGGAGCTTCGCCCTCCATAAGCAAGGGGGAGTACCTTGAGGAGATATTTCGTAGCTAAAGTTGTGATCGCGGCGGCGGTGTTGTCAGCGATCGGTGGTGGAGCGGCTTCCGCCTTCACAGCCAGCAACTATGTGACACCATCGTACGCAGGCGAGGGTATCGGCGTAGTGTCTGGCTACACCGTTTCGAATATTCACTATTCGCTGGAGCCGTCAGGCGGTTCTGGTCCGACATACGGCAACAATGCCAACATAAGCGGCGTGAGTTTCACCCTGAACAACCCCGCTACAAGTGTCGGTTATGTCCTCTACGACAGCGGCAATGTTGCAATCGGCGGCGGTACCTGCAACCCGGCCGGTAGCGGCAACCCCAGCGGCTGGAACTGCACGGCGTACCCGTCATCGCAGGCTAACCCTGGCGGCGGTTGGGCACCTGTGCAGCAAGTCACGCAACTGGATGTCGTCGCGGCTAACTAAGCGCCCCTGTCATCAGGCCGGAGGAGCGCATTGCGCTCCTCCGGCCTCGTTGCATAGAGCGACGTGATGCAGTGTGGCTAGATCTGCCCAGTGGAGCTGGCCCAGGGTGATCGCCGGCGCCGCCGTTGCGATCGCTCTCGTAGTCCTCTGGCTGAGCTTCGCGCCGACGCACCTCGGGGGAGATGCGATCTACGTCGTGACCTCTGGGATCAGCATGGAGCCGCTCTTTCATACTGGGGATCTCGCCATATTGCGACCCGATCCGCCGTATCACGTCGGCGAGATCGTCGGCTATTTGGCGCCGAGGATCGGGATCGTATTGCACCGCATCATCGGCGTGGCTAACGGCCACTTCGTGATGAAAGGCGACAACAATCATTTCATCGATCCGTATCGACCCTTGCCCTCAGACGTGGTAGGTAGGCTGTGGTTGCATGTACCCAAGGTCGGCCGCCTCATCACCACGCCGGCGCGGCGAGAGCTTGTTGCGATCACCGTGTCGGCTGCTTTGGTGGGCATGATGAGCGTTCCCGCTGCACGTCGGCGGCGCCGGGGACGAAGCGGTGCGCCCGGCCATGGCGCCGTGAGCACGCGTAGCGGTCGGTCACGGCAACCGCGACGGTCCGGACGGGCGGCGACTTCGGTGCTCGGCCTGCCGGGACAGGTGGTCGCGTCTATTGCCTCAATTCTCGCGCTGGCGTCGCTCTTTCTCGGGGCGGTTGCCTTCACCCACCGAACTACGACGACCGCCACCCAGAAGTTCAGTTATCGCCAAGTTGGTTCGTGGACCTACCGTGCTCCGGCCCGGGGCGACGTCTATGGGGGCGGCGCGGCGACGACTGGCCAGCCGGTGTTCTCGAAGGTGGCTCCTGTCATTCACGTCAGGTTCGCCTACCGGTTCGATGCCCTCTCCTCGCCAGGCGCGAGCGGTCACGGGCGCCTCAGCGTGCTCTTGTCCAGCCCGGACGGCTGGTCGCGCACGATCATCACCGGCACAGATTCGTCGTTCTCGAACGGCGCGTTGGTGCTTAGGACGACAGTCGATCTCCGCTCGATCGAGAGCCTGGTGACGAGCATCCAAGCACAGACTGGACAGACGACATCGACGGTGGGGACCTACGTGATCACCGTCCAGGCGGAGGTGGACGCGCACGGTGTCATCGAAGCTGTCGCTCCTGTGCGAGCAACTTTCGACCCGGGACTCGGGTTCACGCTGCTTGGCGGGGCGGCTCAGCTGGACCTCGGGCAGGGTGTCGGTGCGCCGATTTCGGAGGCACAGGTGCTGGGACCGAGCGCGAACGGCACCGTCAGCGTGCCAGCTGAGTCGAAAGCGGTGCTCTCGCTGCTTGGTTCTCACCCTAGCGTCCTGGCCGCACGGCGCGTCGCGGAGTGGGGCCTTGCTGCTGCGGTCGTGCTGTTGCTGCTGCTCGGCCTTGCGCGATTGCTAGCCGCGAGAGCCGACGAGGTGGACCGCATCGCTGCTCGCTACCGGAGCCTGCTCTTGGGAGTGGAACAGCTCGACGGTCGCGTGGAGGAGGGCGCGGTGCGTGTGACCAGTATCGACGACTTGGCCAACGTCGCGGCTCACGAGGGCAGGATGATTCTCTATGGCGATGTCGGAGCGAGTCGCCGTTACGTCGTCAAGGGCGACGCGTTGACGTACGAGTATGTGGTGAGCCTTGGGTCGCGCGTCCGACGCGGAGATGGCAAGATGTCTTATGTGTCGGACGCTGGTCCGTCTTCTGCTCCCACGACATCGACCGGGGTAGCAGGTCCGGAAAGCGCGAACCTGGACGGAGGATCGACATGAGCAGCTGGCGGGCGTCGTACATGCTGGCGGGAGCGCTGGTGCTGAGCGCCATCGGTGCGGTCGCGTTCGCACACACCTCAGGGATCGTGGTCCCGAGGAGCTACGCCGGCGAGACGGCGACAGCTGCGTCAACGACGACCGAGCCCTCTGGACACGATGGCGCACAACACCTGGCCCACAACTCGGGAACACCCGGCTTGCCTCCGACGGTGCTCACGAGCTCGCCGCCCGTTGTTGCTGCCCGGGCTGCGGAGTTGCGTGCATCCGTGACCTCACTGGGCAATCCTGTTGCCGGAGAGCCGGTGATCTTCTATGTCGGCTCCCGTTCTGGCTGGCGTTCTGTCTCGTCGCTCATCTGTTCGGCTATGACCACCGGCGATGGCGTGGCAGCCTGCCGCATCGATCGACTCCAGCTTGCAGCCGTGGACGCGCGGGGCTACACGGCAAAGTTCGCCAGCGAGCCCGGGTTCGATGCGGCAATAGGACGGTGGTCCCAAGGATCCGCGCGGCGGTAGCTAGACAACTGGACGAGCAGCCTTCACGACGGGCGCTGCCGCCAGCGCCGCGCCGCCAGCGCCGCTCCGCCTACCAGCCGCGGGCGACCCACTCGTCGAGGTGAGGACGCTCCGTCCCGATGGTGGTGTCGGTACCGTGGCCGGGCATGACGATCGTGTCGGGCGAGAACGGGGCGAAGAGCCGGGTCTCGATCGACTCGATGATGGTCGGAAAGCTCCCGCCCTCGAAGGTGGTGTTGCCCGCGCCCCCGGGAAACAGCGTGTCGCCTGAGAGCAGGACGGGCGATCCCTCGATCGAGAAGCACATCGAGCCTGGGGTGTGGCCAGGCGTCGCGATCGTATGCAGCCGCAGCTTTCCCACTTCGATGACAGAGTCATCTTCGAGCACGGTGTCATAGGAGGGGAGCATGGCGGCATCGGCCGCAGTGACGCCGACGTCATAGCCGGCATCGCGCAGCTGGGGGACGGCCTGGATATGGTCCCAGTGGCCGTGGGTCTCCAGCACTCGGCGCACCCCGAGCGTCCTGCAGAGCTCGAGCAGCTGCTCGTGCTCGTTGGCAGCATCCACGAGCACAGCGTCCCCGGTCTCGCGGCAGCGCACGATGTAGACGTTGTTGTCCATCGGACCGACGACGACCTTCACGATCTCGACCCTGCTGTCGCTGTAGTGCACCGCGCTTCTCCTCGTGGTCCGTCGCCGATCGGCTTGTCACCGCTAAGCCCGGATCCACCGAAAAATAAGGCTTTCGGGGCTTATCCTCGCCTGAGCATCCGCGAAAAGTGCCTTCCTACCTGGGAGAATGGTGGTTGAGAAACCTCCACACGCCCCCAAGCGGAAGGCACCTTTTCGATGCGCGAATCTTCTCACACTCTGGACCGGATCGCGGTGACCTTCGACGACGACCACCTCGTCGCCAACGCCGGGCTCATCGCGCCGGCCACACTCGCGAAGCATCTCGGGCTTCGCGAGCTGTTCGACTCCTATGTGGACTTGGGCTCTGCTCCAGGACATGCCAACGTCGGGCTGAAGGCGATGACGCTCGTGCACTCGGCCCTCGCGGGCGGTGAGTTCATCGACGACGCGAATGCGATGCGCTGTGCCTCGACACCAGCGGTGCTCGGCCATGGCGTACGGGCGCCCTCCACACTCGGCACTTTCCTTCGCAGCTTCACCTTTGGACATGTCTGCCAGCTAGACAAGGTCTTTGACGAGTCGATCCGCCGCGCGTGGGCTGCAGGTGCAGGTCCAGGAGATAGTCCCATCACGATCGATGTTGACTCGTCCATATGTGAGGTCTACGGGCTAGCCAAGCAAGGTGCCCGCTTCGGCCACACCAAGGTTCGCGGCTACCACCCGCTCCTTGCCAGCCTCTCAGGTTCAGAGGAGGTGCTCGGGGCGCGCCTTCGCGGTGGAAACGCGAATACCACCCGGGGGGCATCGAGCTTTCTTGCCCAGGTGTTCAACCGGGTGCGCCGAGCAGGCGCGACCGGCCCGGCCGTGCTTAGGGGCGACTCCGGCTTTTACAACCACAAGGTCACCGACGCCTGTCGAAAGGCCGATGTCGCCTTCTCGATCACCGCGAAGATGTCGAAGTCGATGCACAACGCGATCTTGGAGATACCGGAAGAGAACTGGACGGAGATCCCATACTTCCTCGAAGGCGGAGCAGACGTAGCCGAGACGACCTATGAGCCCTTCGGCCAGGGTCGTGAGGTGCGCCTCATCGTGCGGCGGGTCAAGCCGACCCCCGGGAGCCAGCTCGCCCTTCTCGCTGTCTACGACTATCACGCCTTTATCACCGACAGGGAGGGCGGAACCCTCTACCTCGAGGCGGACCACCGGCGCCACGCAGTCGTCGAGGACGTGATACGTGATCTCAAGTACGGGGTCGGGCTCAACCACCTTCCCTCCGGGCGCTTTGCGGCCAATGCCGCCTGGCTCGTCCTTAACGCTCTTGCCCACAACCTCGGGCGATGGGTGGCCCGCCTCGGCCTTGGTGAGAAGTCTCCTCCGATGACGACAAAGACGCTGCGCACGCGCTATCTGAGCCTGCCGGGCCGCATGACGAGATCAGGAAGGCGTAGGCGTCTTCACCTGCCGCTCGAGTGGCCGTGGCAGGACCAGTTCAACATCTGTCTGAAGAACCTCCGCGCGATCGGGCCGATCACCACCTTGCTCCGGACCTGACCCTTAAGTACTGACGGCGTCCCGCAACCTCGCCCGGCGCCAGAGGACAACAGTCAACCTCGAGCTCTCAGCAGGGCCTGGCCCAGCGCGCGCCTGCTGTGGTGCCAAAGGACACATCCGGGCCCTCGATGGCTGTGTCGGCCCACCCGAGCCCGTTCAGCGCCGTAGGGGCGATCGACCGATACCTTTCGGTGGATCCGGGCTTAGGGGGCAGGTCTTATGGGCGGGCCTCGCAGCGGCTGGGCCGAGGACGCTCGGCGGGAAGGAAGCAGATAGATAGCGTGATGGAGGTGGACCTGATCCAGGTTGCCCTCGAGCGCCTGAGCCTGGCGTTGGATCAGCACGCTCGCCTTGGCACGGTTCATGTCGAACACC
>JAKACA010000201.1 GCA_021796455.1 Actinomycetes bacterium | reverse complement strand
GTCGGCCACGACCGCCCGCAGGAAACGCGCGGCTCCCGTGTCTTTCAAGATGGTGGCGACCGCGTCGTCGACCGAGGCCCTCGTCTTCATGCGGCAACGGGTCGACGACAGCGTCTCGTTCAGATCCACCAGGCGGCGACGGGCATCCTCGATGCGGCTGAAGCGCCGGGCGGCGTCGTCGGAGCGCTTGTCCGACGAGCGCATCCACACGATGCGGAACCCTTCGACAGAGCATCCGGGGGCCTCCGCCGCCCAGTAGACCTCGTCGGGGTCGTCCTTGCGCTTCCCCGGCTTGCGGGCGACCTCTTCCCAGGTGACCTCGCCCGCGGCGATCCAGGCCCGTCCGACCTCGTCCTCCTTGCGGGATCTCGGCAGGATCGTGAGGAACCGGCCACCTTGGCCTGCGATGTGCTCCATGTTGTCGCGCGTAGCCAGCTTGCAGTCGGCCGTGTAGAGGAAGTCGGTCGTGCCCAGCATGGCGACCAGCTGGTCCCAGGTGGCGATGTGGGTGGTCGAGTCCTCGGTCGAGCCGTCAGCCAGGCGATGGGCGATCGGCACCGCGCCGTCCGAGGAGATCGTGAGGATCTCGACGAGCTGCTTCAGGTCCCCGCGATGGTCCTTCGAGAACCCCCGCTCCGCGGCTGGCGGGCGCACGCCCCCACGCGCTTGGCCCGTCGCCTCACGGTAGGAGCCGAACAGCACGATCGAGGTCGAGTCGTTGTGGAGCTCTTTCACCTCGACACCGAAGCGGCCGATCACCGCCAGGCTGAGGGCGGTGAGGAGGCTGGCGCGATCCGCGGCGAACAGCTGGTCGAGGGCGCGCCCTACCCGGTCGTCGTTCAATCGGACGACGTCTGTGGCCTCGAGCCCGACGAGTGAGGGCTCGTAGCCCCTCGCCCAGACCGAGAGCCCGTAGAGGGGACGGCGCGAGACGCAGAGGTTGCGGACGAGCACCCCGATCGCCTTGGCCGGAGCGATCGCGCAGCGGGGGTCGGGTTCGGGCAGGTAGTCGCCGAGCAGCTCTTCGAATCCCAGGCGCCCCAGCACCGCGTTCACGACCGGGAGGGCCCCGATCACCACGCGACGGACCTCGATCTTGTCGGGGTCCACCCAGCTCCCCCCGGAGGCCACTCCATCCATGTCGATAAGTATGCTACGCTCGACCCTGCCGGTGGTGGATGGTCGGGCAAGATGGCCCCGGAGGTGAGATGGCCGAGCCGAACGAGGCAGACAGAGCGGCCCAGGCGGCGCTCGCTCGTCGCCTCGCCGACGCGGGCTTCGCTCTGCCAGGCACCCTCCTTGAGGTGGCCCACGTCTGCGGCAAGCCGAACTGTCGGTGCACCGCCGACCCGCCGCGGCCTCACGGCCCCTACCATCGCTGGACCCGCAAGATCGACGGCAAGACCGTGACCCGGCGCCTCACCGCCGATCAGCTGGCGCGCTACGAGCAGTGGTTCGAGAACGCGAAGCGCATCAGGGCTCTCGTCGCCGAACTCGAGGAGCTTTCGCTCAGTGTCGCCGAACGCGACGAGGACTGGCCGCCGAAATCACGCTGAAGGGGTCACGCGACCTGCGGAACGTAGGCTGCATCACCACACAGACTATAATTCTGGTCGATGACAATGTTGCCCCTGTCCGAGGTGAAAGCCCGGCTGTCGGAGATCGCCGAAGAAGTGGCGACCACCCATGAGCGGGTCCAGATCACCAAGAACGGGCGAGAGTACGTGGTGCTCCTCGCCGCCGAGGACCTCGAGTCGATCGAGGCCACTCTCGATCTGCTCGCCGACCCTGAGGCCCAGGACCGCCTGCGGGCAGCAGACGCGGACATCGCCGCGGGCCAGGTGCTCGATGAGCGAGCAGTCCGAGATCTCGTTTCCCGCCACCGCCACCAGCAGTCACGGTGAGCCACCGGGTCGTTGTGGCCCGTAGCGCGGCGCGACGCCTGGCTGATGACCTGCCCGAAGCGGTCTCTGCGGCATGCATCGAGTTCATCTTCGGCCCGCTCGCGGAGGACCCCCGCCGAGTAGGAGCACCGCTGCGAAAACCCTTCGAAGGGCAACGGCGGGCTCGCCGCGGCGAGTACAGGGTTCGTTACCGCATCGACGAGGAGACACGAACCGTTTACGTGCTCGACATCGACCACCGTCGCGACGCCTACCGCAGCTGAGAGCGGCGACTGCGCGACACCCAGAAACATCGCGAAGGAGGGATCCACATCTCATGTTCTTCCGGGAACGCTCGGTGGCTCGGCCGTCTCCCGGGTGGGCGGCGACGAGGAGTTGACTGGCCAACGTGGGGCCGCTCCGGGGAGCGGATCTTCGGGCCACGATTCCGAAGCTGCGTCCTCGTCACGGAGTTTCTCGGGACCTGGGCTCGTCCGGGCGAACCTTGATTGGGGCAACCGCCCAGGCGGCTGCATAGGGCAAGCGCCCTGACCAGCAGGTTCGTCGGATCTGAATCCGACGGTCGCGCGATGGTCGTGAACCCCCGCCACCACGACCGCTGGTCAGGCGCGCACCTCGTGCAGGGGTAGAGGCGCCTGACCAGCGGTTTCTCGTTCGGCCGCTCGTCGAAGATGCGGATTTCTCGGGTATTTTTCTCGGGGCCTTATCAACGCTGCATAGGGCACGCGTGTGCAGGGTGGCGCGGCGCGTGCGGCCGCTGAGCAGCGATTCCGCGGCGGGCTTCTCGTAGGCGCTGCTGGTGCATAGGGCTGCACAGGGCATGCGTACGCACTGCCCTGATCAACCGGTATGCGTAGATCTTCGGCCGGTTGCCTTCGGAACTGCCCGCGACACCTGCCCCGAATAGGGGACCTGTTCAGGAAAGATCACCGGGCGGGTCTTGCGGGACGGCCCAGTGTCGCCGCAGTGCTGGGGTGCCCCATCACCGCAGAGGGTTCGTCATACGGAACGGCGGTCGTGTAGTCCGAAATCTCGGTCTGCTGTTGGTGGACTGGTAGGAGCAGCCGCCGCCCGTTGGCGATGATGATCAGGGCGGTGCCCTCGTTGACCCCGCCGACGGCGCCGGCGCCGTAGACGACGAATCGCACCCTGACAGGCTCGCGCAACGCGCCCGACGGAGCAGTCTCGGTGCGCACTGTCACAGCCGACTCCACTCCCTCGTCTTTATAGAGAGAGATGATGAGTCGGGAGGAGCAGGCATGAGGGTCTTCGTAGCGGGCGCTACCGGCGTTCTCGGCAGGGCGCTCGTCCCCCTGCTCGTGGCGCAGGGTCACGAGGTGGTCGGGATGACGAGGAGCGCATCGAAGCGGGACCTGGTGTTCAGCCTGGGAGCGCGCCCGGTCGTGGCCGACGCTCTCGACCCCGACGCGCTCGCCCAGGCGGTGGCGTCCGCCGAGCCCGAGGTGATCGTGCACGAGCTCACGGCGCTCTCGGGGAAGATGTCGGTCAGGGACACGCGACACCCCGAGCGGTCAGCCTCGGCGATGATGACCAACCGGTTGCGCACCGAGGCGACGGACCATCTCCTCGCGGCGGGCCGTGCCGTGGGGGCCCGGCGCTTCGTGGCGCAGAGCTTCGCGGCGTTTCGATGGGCTCGCACCGGCGGGCCGGTACTGACCGAGGACGATCCCCTCGACCCGGACCCGCCGGCCGCGCTGCGGGCTCCCCTGGAGGGCCTCCTCCACCTGGAGCAGGTGGTGCTGGGGATCGAATGGGGTGAGGGTCTCGTGTTGCGCTACGGAGGCCTCTACGGTCTGGGGACCGCGGTCAGCCGGGCCCCGGACGCGGCGGTGGCAGTGGCGGTCCGCAGACGTCTGTTCCCGATCGTCGGCGGAGGGGCTGGCGTCTGGTCCCAGGTCCACGTCGACGACGCCGCTGCCGCGACCCTCGCCGCGGTCGGCCATGGCGGGCCGGGCATTTACAACATCGTCGACGACGATCCCGCCCCGGTTCGAGAGTGGTTGCCGGTGCTGGCGAGTGCGCTGGGTGCCAAGGCGCCGAGGCATGTGCCGCGCTGGCTCGGACGGCTGGTGGCCGGTGAGGCGGCAACGCTCATGATGACCGACGCCCGCGGCGCCTCGAACGAGAAGGCCAAGCGCGAGCTCGACTGGCAGCCGCACTATGCGAGCTGGCGGCAGGGCTACGTGCAAGGACTCGGCTGAGCGGTGACCAACGACGAGCTCGACGAGCTTCGCCGGTCGGCCTTCGCCATCGCCTACCGGATGCTCGGCAGCGTGAGCGAGGCGGAGGACGTGCTGCAAGAGGGGTTCCTCCGCCTGCACCGGGTGCGCGAGGGCGGCGAGCGGATCGAGTCGCCGCGTGCCTACCTGTCGACGGTGGTCGCACGGCTCTCACTCGACCATCTCCGCTCGGCGCGGGTCCGGCGCGAGACCTACGTGGGCGAATGGCTGCCCGAGCCACTCCTGGCGAGCACCGACGATCCCGCGCGCAACGTCGAAATGGCAGAGTCGCTGTCGCTCGCGTTCCTCGTCCTGCTCGAGAGCCTCTCGCCCGAACAGCGCGCCGCGTTCTTGCTGCACGAGGTGTTCGACGAGTCCTACGATCGGGTCGCGGAGATCATCGGCACGAGCGGCCAGAACGCCCGCCAGCTCGCCTCCCGGGCCCGCCGCTACCTGCAGGAGCGGCGCCCTCGGTTCGAGGTCTCGCGCGAGCAACACGAACAGCTCGCGGCCCGCTTCTTCATGGCCGCAGAAGCCGGCGATCTCGAAGCGCTCGAGAAGCTGCTGGCACACGACGTGTTGCTCCACGGCGACGGCGGCGGCAAGGCGCCCGCCATCGCACGTGCGATCAACGGCCGCGCCAGGGTGGCGAGGACGCTCATCGCGGGCCTGCGCACCGCCGCCCGCGTTGGCAGCTTCACCTTGTACCGCGAGGAGGTCAACGGCCAACCGGGCGCGCTGTTCTTCGACCCCGAGGGCAGGGTGGGCGGCGTGGTGATCCTCGACATCGCCGACGGTCAGATCCAGAGCGTGAGCTCGATCAACAATCCTGACAAGCTGGGGCACCTCGGGCCGGTCGCTGACCTGCGCTCGCTGCTTCGCGAGCGGGGATAGATCCTTGAGCTCGCGGGCTCGAACTGGTGAACTGGTGCGACCACGGCGAACGGAGCCGCGCCAACGCTGAGCGCGACGTCCAACAACCCGATTCTCCGGCTTGACCCAACACGATCGGCGGGGCAGTCCCGCCGATCGTGGCGCTCAGCTCCATGACACGCCGACGCGATCACCCTCTCGGTTCCGGTAGGGGATGGCCATACGGGACAGCCGGCGGCGAGATGCCGACAGAGAGGGCTACCACGACATGGAGAGCGCCGTTGGTGGACGAGTTGCTGTTCGACACGTGAACCTCCTACTGCTGGGACGAATGAGGGGCGACCGGTGGTCGGACCCTCCTCATCGATGATCGACTACATTCGCCTACCAGTGTTACACTGAACAATAAGTAGGGCCTGAGTGTAACAGATGGGGGTGTGCGCTGGACTCGATCGGTGGGATGTTGCGTACGGGCAGAGAGCGGGCTGGGCTGTCGCAGGAGGCGGCGGCCGAGGTGGTGGGGATCAACCGGG
>JAKACA010000200.1 GCA_021796455.1 Actinomycetes bacterium | reverse complement strand
CGACCTTCCTGCCATTTCGAGGCAGTCCTCTGTCAGCGCTGTCAGCGTCGTGAGGGGACCCGCGGATGCTCAACGACGGTGGCGCTCAACACCTCTTCGTACCGCCCGGTAGCCTGACACAACCATCCGGAGCGAGCGGGGGACGCGCTCCGACAGCTGGGCCGATGAAGCAGCAACCTCGACGGATCCCGGTCTTGTCGAGGCGACCGCGGCCGGTGCCGGTGCCGACATTGTGCATAATCGAGGTGAAGGCCCTGACGCTGCAACTCTCGTGAACGCGGTCTGGAGCGAGATGGCGTGCCGGCCGTCAGGTAGCGAGTCGGGTGGAGGTGAGCCGACTTGAACACAGCCTTCCACCTCGCGAACGTGTTTGCGGCGGACTGCTGTGAACCATCAGGGCAGGTCAGCGAGTTATCAACGCGCGAGCGAGCTGCGGTGAAGGGCGGCGTCCGCGGGACAGCCGCGGGATGAGAATTGTTCCACCGCCTGGCTTGACTCGACCCGCAAGCTCAATCACCAGACCGCGGGAGCGAGATCCCCCTCCTTCGCTGATGGCCAGACCCAACTGCGCGTGAGCCTGCGCGGTCGCTTGCCATTACGCTTGCGGATTACTTGCATCCAGATATACTGCGCTCTATGAAAATAAGAGACGCCCGCACAGCCGAGGATCTGGCCGCGGCCGTCGTGCTACTGGATCCGGCCGCCGTGGACACGTTCGAACGGGTAACGGCGCATGCCCTCGCTGGATCCCTCCTAGCGTGTTCGGCTTACGTACGTAGCTTGCGCTTGTTCGTTGACGAAGTGTCTCAGGACATCGATCCGCAGGAGGGCTTGCGGAGAACCGGCTTCCACGACACGCTGCTGCTGCGAGGGCTGATCGCGCCCATGAGCGGCTGGGTCGTCAGTTTTGGGTTCGGTCGAGGTGTGGCTGCCTCTGTAGCGGCCTCCGCCCGCGAACTGGCTGGGCTTGGACCGCCGATAGCAGCGCCGGCCGGCCTCTCTCCAGAGGTGGCTCAAGCTGATGTCGTGGAATTCGAGCGGCGGGTGCTGACCACTCTGCGGCTCGACGACGTGGACCCATTGGCACTGATCTCTCGTGAGCTTGGACTGAGCAAGGTGGAGTTGGGCGAGCTTTTCGGGGTGTCTCGTCAAGCTGTTACCGAGTGGTCGGAGAAGGGGGTGCCCTCGGGACGCGTTCGTGACGTCAGCCAGATCATGAAGGTCGTGTCGATCTTGTCGCGCAAACTCAAGCCAGGCAGGACGGCCTTTGTCGTTCGCAGACCTGCGCCCGCACTGGGGGGCCGCAGCCTCTTCGACGTTCTTCGTGAGGATCCCGAGAACGCTCTTGCGGCAGTCGAGCGCGCGTTCGACTGGAGCGGCATCGCGTGAGGCTGGAGCAGAACGAGAGTTCGTGTTGGCGAGTGGCTGACCCGGACTGGGAGGATCCATTCGACGGCTCGTACTCGATGAGGTTCGGGCAACGCTGGAACGCGCCGGGCTCGTTTCCCGTCACCTACCTGAACGCCAATGAAGGGACCGCACGCGCAAATGCCGAGCTCATGCTTCGCAAGCTCGAAGACATTGGAGTCGATGTGGACGATCTAGAACCTGGACAGTTGCCAGTCCTTATCCCCTGCGAAGTCAGCGATCGCACTGTGCTAGATGTTCTGAGCAGTGCGGGCTGCCGCGATGTCGGCCTCGACAGCGCATATCCGCTGGATGCAACTGGCGCCGTGGTGCCCCACTCCAGCTGTCAGCCGGTCGGCCAACGCGCGTGGGACGACGGTCTCGATGGCATCGCTTGTCGCAGCGCCGCACTACTCACGCCAGCAGGCGAGGAGCTCGCATGGTTTGACCGACCCGGAAGGCGGCTGGTGGCGAGCGGGCCTGCTCAGCCCCATGTGCCGTAACGACAGCCGCTTGCCTACCCAAGAATGATCATCGACTCGGATCAACACGCGTGCGTGATCCACCATCCGGCCGGGCGCTTTCCCGGCACCGCCGAGGTCGAGGCCGGTACGGACGTGGTCGTAAACCTCTATGAGTGGCCGTCCCCGGCCAGTGGAATGTTCTCGCCGACGCGTGCCGTCGTGGGCCCGGCCTCGGGGAATGCGCCGCTACAAGAAGCGGGGCCGTCGACCGATCGCCTGGCCCGTGCGAGATCTCCGTCCGTCGAAACAAGCAGGGCGTCAACTTGACTGAGGTACTTCGGCTCAGCACCAGTCGGGCAGCCTCCAGCTGGCGCAGGCATCATTGATGCTCCTCGTGCGCCGCATTCCTCCACCAGGCCAGGTGAGGATCGTCACGCGGCCTCGGAGGGTATGAGGCTTGCAGCAGCGAAGGCTCAACTTGGGAATCCCGGCGCATGCAGACGCCGGTAAGACAACAGTCACCAAGCGACTTCTGCAGGCGATCTCGGAACGACGCGCACTCGCGGTCCTCCCTCCCGATCGGCTTCACGCATGTGTTCGGCGCGCGCCGCCATCTTCTCGGGCCAAAGACCTTCAGCACCAGCTGGCGACTGCCTCGGACAAGGAGCTCGACCACTCGGCTCCTTAGCTTGGACGTCGGGTTGCCTCAATAACAGAGGCGACTTTGCCGGCGCGGCTTGTGAAAGAGAGGACCGATGCCCATTCGAGATACTGTGCGAGACGCACAGCACAGCCTGACTTCGCTCGACGGTGCCCCCACCCGCGCTGTTGCTCGACCCGACCCGACGGCCGCTCGACGGGGCGAGGTCCGCACCCGTCATACTGCATCGGAGGAGCGATGACACTCGCCCGCGAGATGAGGCCGAGCCCGTCCACTCGCGTCGGCATAGCCGTAGAAGCTCGGTGGCTCAGCATCCGCGAGATCGCCGGCGATCTCGGCGTCTCTACTTCGATGGCTTACAAGTGGTCGGCTCGTGGGGCGCCGTGGTTCCCGCGATCCATCCGACTGCAGAACGGCGACATCCGCGTGCGGTCGGACTGGTACGAGACGTGGCTCGAAGAGTTGGAGCGGTGACCTCTCTGGCATCGTTGCCTACGTCGTTGACGACTCCCTGAGGCTCCGCGCCAGCCGCTCGACCCCATCGTCCTCTCGACCAGGGGCGACGCCCTGGTAGATGTCGAGGAACACCGAGAGCGTTCGGTGACCCGACCACCGCTGGCAGACGACGGCGTCGACGCCCTCCCGCAGCCACCACGAACAAGCGGCGTGGCGGAGGTCGTGGCGCCGGAGTCGTGACAGCTTGGGTTGACGAGGGTCGTCCGGCGGCAGGTCCTCCCTGCGGGGGAATACCTTCGACCGAGCGGGAGCCCACACATTCCGACCGAACATGTCGTGGTCGAACGGCCTGCCGCTGCGATGGAACACCAGCCCGCCAGGGCCCTCCCCGTACAGCTCCCGGTGACGCCGGAGCTTGGCGACCAGCAGCGGTGGCACCGGCACCCGGCGGCTTTCCGTCACATCTCGGTCCTTGAGCGGCCCCCACTCCGGGTCCTCGAAGGGGTCCAACCAGCGCTCCGACGTCGGGCGGTAAGTGCGCCTCACGACCAGCCACCCTGCCTCGTCGCCAGCGGGCAGCTCGATGTCATCCCAAAGCATGCCGGTCACCTCACCCCAGCGCAGCCCACATAGGGCCATGACAAGCACGCAACATTCGACGATGCCACCCCAGGCGCCCTCGGTCGCGCACGCCTCGGCCAGCTCCAAGGACTGGGGCACGCTCAGCACCATGTCGGCATCGACCGCCAAGCCAGCTCGGCCGGTCACCATCGTCGACTTTCCCTGCACCTTCCGGCGAGTCCGAACCACCGTCCACGGGCTGTGTCCGATCGCCAGGTCGTCCCGGTTGACGGCCCACGTCCAGCATCCCTTGAGTGGCTGGAGAAACCGCGTCATCGTTGCGGGCGACACCCGCTTGCCCTCGTCGCGCTCGCTCGTCTCGAAGCGGGCGACGAACTCTTCCACCTGCGTCGAGGTCAACATGTCTGCCGGCGCCGAGTGCGCCTCGAGCCATGTCCGCCCGGCCCGCTGTCGGTCGGTGATGCGATCCGCCAGATGGTCGGGCAGGAAGCTGGCCGACCTGAGGAAGTCCTCCACCGCCTCTGCTTCAAGTCCGTCTGGTGCTGCCCCAGGGACAAGCAGCCACCGCCTGGCGCGGTTGAACGAGCGAGCGGCGGCTGTCTTGGTCGCGGGCTCCCACTCGGGGTGCTGACGGAAGTACATCTCGGTCAGGTCGAACACCGTCAGCAGTGCCGGCGCCTCTGGCGCCTCGGGCACCTCGGGCACCTCGGGCACGACGAACTGTTTGGAGCCGAGATCGAACGGCAAGCCCCGCGCGAACTCGCGGTCCGCCCGCTCCTTCCACACTTGGGCCAGGCCGGCCTTGTGGAACCGCTTGAGCCACTGGACCCCGTCGGCTTTGCCCTTCACGTCCCAACAATCGGCCCGTCGGCGACATACCTCCCCGGTGGAGCGGTCGGTCACTAGCTTGCTCGTCGATGCCTTGACGATCCACGTCGAGAAGGTCTTCGGGACCCATGGGTCGGGATAATCGCGAGCCATGACGGCCCTCCTTGTGCGAGCTGCTCAGCTGGGCCAGCCAGTCACCGGAGGCTGCAACCGGAGGCGAGCGTATCATCCCGAGGTTGAATCAGGGTTGAATCGGATGGGTCCGGGGTGAATCGAGCCCTCCCATGAGGCGGCCCTCGGGGCCCTGTCCAGCGGGCCTGAGTGACCTGCCACAGGCCGACCCCACAGTGCCCAAAAGGCCTGTATATAGGGGCTTTTTGTGCTCCTAAAGCGGAACTCCCAGGCAGGGCCAGAATCGACTAGAGTGGTGGGCAAGGAGAGGTGCGAGAGCGGCCGAATCGGACTCACTGCTAATGAGTTGACTTGGGAAACCGGGTCCGAGGGTTCAAATCCCTCCCTCTCCGCTCAGTAGCTGAGCAGGGCAGTACCCGCGGTCCGGCGACTGTCAAGCCGCAAGCGCCGGTCGACCAGTGAACAGGCAGGATGGTGATGGCGCGGCGAGAATCGCCCGCGCGCCCCCGGGAACGCGGCCACGCCGGTGGCGCCAGCGGTTTGCCAGACGGTAGCGACTCCCCAGACTCCCGAGTGATCTCGTCTAGCCGTACCGACCAAGGCGACGCCTGCGCTCGGCTACCATCACTCTGTCGTTCGATAGCGGGCGCAATCGCACTGCGGTGCGTTGCTCGCGAGCGGCCGGCGCTCGTAGCTCAATTGGACAGAGCATCTGACTACGGATCAGAAGGTTGGGGTTTCGAGTACCTCCGAGCGCGCTGGATAAGTCCAGGTCAGCGGTGATTTTCTCGGGTGGCGGGGCACTGTACGGTAAGGGCATGCAACCAGCGTGCAATAGTCACTCATCCCGTCCTTCATCATCTTGACGTTTCATCGCTTCGCCGAGACGGTCCGTGAGATCGGCCTCGAGGCCGGGGAACAGATGTTATGGCGGAGTCGGGTATTGCAACTCTAGGAGTAGCTGTGGATGGGGGGTCCGGGGGGAAGGGTGGATAACTTACGGTTCTGGGGAAAGCGGCTGAACCGACTA
>JAKACA010000199.1 GCA_021796455.1 Actinomycetes bacterium | reverse complement strand
TGGTAACTGACGGCCGCCACGACATCGTGGGGTCACAACCGACAAGACATCGTTTCGTGGGGTTGCCAAGTTTCCGCCAGGACATCGTTTCGGTCCTGAGCGCCGGATCCGAGTCGGCACGGGATCCAAGACGCTCCCCGCGCTGCTGAGGGATCCACCACAGGCGTCGAACATGTCCTCAGGCTCCGTGCACCAATCGAGTGCACGGAGGTGGCAGAGATGGTTGATCCCGAAGAGCGAGTCCGGCGCGACGCGGTGCGGCGTGTGTTGGGTGGCGATCCGGTGGCCAAGGTGGCTCGGGAGCTCGCGCGCAGCGAGGCCTGGGTGCGCAAGTGGCTCGAGCGCGTCGATCCCGCCGGCGACTCCTGGGCCGTGTCGGCAAGCCGAGCGCCGCGCACGAGCCCTGGGGCCACCGAGGCCGAGCTCGTCGCTCTGGTGCTCAAGGTCCGGTCCCGACTGGCGGAGAACCCCTGGGGACAGGTGGGCGCCGCGGCCATCGCCTGGGAGCTTTCCAAGCTCGGGGTCGAGAACCCTCCGCCGCAGCGCACGATCGAGCGCATCTTGGCCCGGGCCGGCACCACCCGCCGGACGCGCCGGGAGGCCGACCGGCGACCGCCCAAGGGCAAGGACTACCCGGCCCCTTGTGCCCAGGCGCCCAACGCCCTGCAGCAGATCGACTGGATCGGACCGCGCTATTTGGAGGGCGGGCAGATGCTCTACGTGCTCAACACCGTCGACCTGGCCCGCCACAAGGTCGCCAGGGAGGTCATGGGTGCGCCAAGTCCTCTTCGGCCATCGTCGAGGCGCTCACTTCGATCTGGGGGCGTCTCGGGGTACCGGTGCGGGCCCAGTTCGACAACCAGCAGGCGCTCGCCGGCTCGGGACTGCACCTCGGCCAGGTGGTGCGCTTCTGTCTCGTCCAAGGCGTGATCCCGGTCTTCGTCCCCTTCTCCGAGCCATGGCGCCAGGGAGTTGTCGAGCACTACAACGACACCTTCGACAAGCGCTTCTTTCGCACCGAGCGCTTCCCCGATGTCTCCACCCTGGCCGCTCGGATGGCCGACTTCGAGGATTTCCACAACGCCCAGCACCGCTACTCCGCGCTGGGCGGCGCCACCCCCGACGAGGTCGAGGCCAGAGCCCGCTTCAAGCCACGCGCGCTGAAGAAGCGCAGCACCTCGAAGCTGACCGGGACCGTCGAGTACATCCGGTTCATTCGCTCCGACGCCAAGCTGCACGTGCTCTCCGCCGAGCTGCCCATGCCAGAGTCGCTGGTCTACGAGTACGTGACAGCGGTGCTCACCGTCGAGACCCAACAGCTCGCCGTCCACCACCATGGTGAGGTTGTCCTCACGGTGCCATTCCCTCTTTCCCCGTAACGATGTCGTGGCGGAGAACAGTGGCAATCACGACACGATGTCCTGTCGGCTATCTGGGGCATACCGAACCACACGATGTCCTGTCGGGTGTGAGCTAGGAACTACTTGCCGCAGGCTGTGAGGTCCAGCTCTCAGCGGGAGAATACCTGCAAGAGACTTGGCTTGCGGCGCAGGAGCCCGAGCAGGTAGCTGCCCCTGTCCTCTGTGAAGCCATTTGGGATGGTCAGGCTGGCGAGCGAGCTCAGGGAGTCGGCACCGAGAGCCGCCGCGGAAAAGGACGTCGCGGTCGAGAAGAACAGTACGGTGCCGTCTGCGGCCGTGAGCAGGATCGCCGTCCCTTCACAGCCCTCGACCGTGGTGCAAAGAAGTGTCAGGTCGGCCGGGCGAAGCCCACGAGCCGTGAACCCCTCTGCGAGAACGACGGCGTCCCTCGCGTCGCCTGCGATCGCCACCACGCCGGGGTCGATCCCGCAGGCCAGCTCGAGTGCCGCCTCGCTCGTGTCGATGACCGTGACGAGACCGTTGGCTCCGACCGTTTCCCTTGCCGCCGCGACAGCCGAAAGCCCGGCGTGGCCGCACCCGATGACCAAGACGTGCGCGCCCAGCCGGGCGAGTGCCTTCGTGTGGGATGCCGCCGGGTAGACATCGAGAGCCGAGAGGACAGCTTCGAGGGGAAGGTCGTCTGGCACCGCCGCACATGACATCCGACCCGTCACGATCGCCCGCCCGACGACAGGTACCTGGGGGTTGTCAGGTTCGACCGGGCCGACCGACTCCAGGCTGAGGGGAGTGGCGATGAGCGAGGCAAGAGGCACGACCCGTTGTCCGACGAGCTGCTCGTCGAGCCAGGAAAGAGAGCCCAGCCTCGTGAGTCGCCCGACCAGTACCCCGCCCGAGCCGGTCGCCGGATTATGCAGCTTTCCGCGCTCGCTCACGATCGCGCGGATCGCGGTGGCCATGGCGTCGGGTTCCGCTGCGCAGCTCTGCCTGAGCTGCCGGTAGCTAGTGGCGTCTATGTTCAGCCACTCGACCTCGATCTCGGCCTCGTAGTCGTTGGCAGCTGACTCGGCATCAAGCTTGCCGGCTATATGGGGGAACGCTCCAACGGGCGCGCGGGAGCGCCAGATGCCCAGTGCCTCGCGAGTTGGCGGAAGTGCACCACCTGCTCGCTCGCGACAGCCGTCGTGTCCGAGGTCCACGGAGGGGACGATAGCGGCTGTCACCGAAGCCGAATGGTTAGATGTGCCACGATTGCTCTGACAACGGACGCCAAGAATGAAGGACTCCCGGTGCAGCACGTATCGGCTGAACGAACGACCGACCGGACTCTGCCGACAGATGCGGTCGTCATCACAGTGGCGCCGACAGGAAGCGAGCCGACGCGTCGAGACAATCCAAGTGTCCCGTACCTGCCGGCGGAGATCGCCGATGAAGCCGTGAGAGCAGGATCGGCAGGGGCGGGCGTGGTCCACATCCACGTGCGCGAGGACGACGGCCGGCCGAGTGCCGACCGGCGGCGCTTCGAGGAGGTCGTATCCTCGATCCACGCGAGATCGGGAATGCTTTGCTGCGTCTCGACGGGTGGCGCTACGGGCATGTCCGTCGAGGAGCGCCTCGCCGGTGCATACGCCTCAGCGGACGCCGTCGGGGTCGAGACAGGGTCAGTCAATTTCGCGGGAGTGCCATTTGTGACAAGTGGCTCCGACACCGCGCGCGTCATAGAGGTCGCTCGCTCCCTGGGCAAGGCGCTCGAGGTGGAGGCCTTCGACATCGGACACGTAGCGACCGGAGCAGATCTGATCGACCAGGGTGTGCTTGCGCCCGGCACGCCCTTCAACTTGGTCTTCGGCGTCGCGGGAGGCTCGCCCGCCACGGCAGGTGCCCTTTACTCCATGGTCACCCACGTCCCTGGCGGGTCGCCATGGACCGTCACGGCAGTCGGTCGCCACCAGACGAGGATGCTGATGGGCGCCCTCCTCATGGGTGCACCAGGCATCCGCGTCGGCTTCGAGGACAATGTCTACCTTCGGCGCGGCGTACTTGCCCACTCCAACGCCGAGCTCGTCGAGCAGGTCGCTCAGCTTTGCGAGCTCGTCGGCCGCCGTCCTGCCGAAGCGGCCGAGTGCCGGGCTTATTTCGGGCTCAGGCCGGCTACAGATGCCCGGTGAGTGCTCGAGCGGGATTCTCGACGAGGATCTTCCGGCTCGCCGACTCGTCTATGCCAAAGCGCGCCATCACCGGCACGACGTCGCGCAGGATGTGGGCATAGCCCTCTCCCCCGTAGCGGAGCAGGTGCGCTTTGGCGTAGATGTCGTGGGATATCAAGACTCTGTCCAGCCAGCCAAGGTCGCCGACGGCCCGGATGAGCCGTAATCGCCCCGCATCGTTCGGCATCGCGAAGTCGGAGTAGGGATAGAAGCTCGACTCGCTGCCGAACAGGTCGATCGAGAGAAAGGCCCCGCGACGCGCGAGTGCAGCCAGCGCGTCGGCGTCATCGATGGTCCGGTCAAGGTGGCTGAGCACAACGCGGCTCGGATCTGCACCAGCGCGCTCCGCGGCCTCGAGCGCCCACGCGGGTCCGTCAGCATTGCGGCCGGGGTGGATGATCAGAGTCTTGCCGGTTGCCGCCTGCGCCCGAGCAGCCGCGACAAGCGCCTTGTGCTCGCAGTCGGCCGCCGGCCAGCTGAGACCCATCTCGCCGATGACGCCGGCCTTGACAGGTGCTCCTCCTTCCATCGCGGTCGCGACGCCCGCAAGGCAGTCGCTTACGATGCGCTCGGTCAGCTCCTCGATGCTGCGGTCGTGAACGAGCTCCCCGTGGTAGTGATGATCGTAAAACCCGCCTCCCATCACGATGTTCACCCCTGCCCCCCTCGCGATGTCGACGAGACCGGCCGGGTTGCGGCCAAGGCAGCGCGGCGTCACCTCGACGACCGTTGCGCCGCCATGGGCCGCGAACTGCCGCAACTCGTCAATCGCCTCGCTCACCGAGTCGAGCACGAGGGAGTGCGGGTGGTCGTCGTTGCGCCGCGCGAGGTAGTGGTTGTGAAGAGCGAGGGGCTCCGCCAAGTGACTCGCCTCCTTCTGCGCAGGCGTCCGCGTGTCCACAAGCAGGTGCTCGTGCATGAGCGTCACGCCGAGGTCAGCGGCCCGCAGCGGGCCGAGCACCGAGTCGACGTCGCTGCTCATCACCATCTCCCTCTCGACCGCCGTTGCAGGCTCCGAGCGCGATTGCAGTCCGAGCTCGATCGCAGCTACCAGCTGAGCCGCAGCTACGAGCCTTGATGGTATCCGTCTTGCCGGGCTTCGGAGAGGACAGCTAGTTTGCTCTGGCCGGAGAAAGCACCAATGACCTTCGCGCGCTCGTTCGGCCTGCCCTTGAGTCCGTGACCCCTTATGACCCTGGCCCAGGGGTCGCCGACCTCGAGGGCCGCTATGGAGTCGAACGGCTCGTCAAGCTCAACTGGAACGAGGACCTCTTCGGCCTCCTCCCGGGCGTCGCGGCATAGTTGAGAAAGTCGCCGAGCTTGCCAACCCATCTTTGTACCCCGAGCAGGCCTACAGCTCTTTTCGCGCTCTCGTGGCGGCCTGGGCCGGCACCGACGCGGAGATGGTGCTTCCGGCACACGGTATCCAGGCTCTCGTCCTCGCGACGGTCGCAGTCTTTGTGAACCCCGGCGACAAGGCGGAGTGGAGCGACTTCATCGAGAACCTGCCCTACGGGTGCCAGGCTGTCGTCGACGAGGCATACGCCGACTACATGGCGCCGGCCGAGCGGCCCCCCGGGTCGACGAGATAGCCGCGGGGCGACCGTTGGTCGTGCTTCGGACCTTCTCCAAGCTCTTCGGGATCGCGGGGCTCCGCCTCGGCTACGCGATCGTCCAAGGCGAACTTCATTCTCGCCAAGCCTGGTGGCGACGACCTGTCGTGGTACGAGGGCCTGGTACGGCGTGGCTTTCTCGTCCGGCCCGGATCGGAGTTCGGCCTCGAGGGGCACCTGCGGATCACGATAGGCCCGAAGGAGATGATGGCGTCTCTCGCTTCTGCACTAAGCGAGGTGAGCGAGGAGATAAGCACATCCGGGGTACCCCAGCGGACCTGAGGCGCCCCGGATGTGCAAAGGATCAGGCGAACCAGAGGCTCCTGAAGTGGTAGTTGATCCAGGGGTTAGCAGTCTTTTGCGGTCCGGCGCCTTGCACGGCCTTCGACTGGCC
>JAKACA010000198.1 GCA_021796455.1 Actinomycetes bacterium | reverse complement strand
GCTCCTCGCCCTGTTCCAACCTTCAGTTCTCGATGGGCGCATCCCGCTCGTCGGGATCGAAGAACCCGAGGCCACCCTGCATCCGGCCGCGGCCGGCGTGCTTTTCGACGCGATGACCGAGGCCAGCGAGTGGGTACAGGTGGTGGCCACCAGCCACAGCGGTGACCTCCTCGACCGTGACGACTTTCCCTCAGACGCCATCCGCGCTGTCGTGAACGACCGCGGCCGAACCGTGGTCGGCCCGATCGACGAGCCAGGACGGAAGACCCTTCGCGACAAGCTCTTCACCGCAGGCGAGCTCCTGCGGGCCGACCAGCTCGCGCCCGATGAAGCGGCGCACGGTATTGGCGAAGCCGATGACTTCGACGTGTTCGGGGACTGACGATGGTCGTCGCCGTCGAGCCCGTCACCATCGCGTCCGTAGTCGAGGGACACGGAGAGGTGAGGGCGCTGCCCGTGCTCCTACGCCGCATGGCCGCTGCGATCGCCCCGGAGAGCTTCCTACGCCTCCCTCAACCGCACCGGGTACCGAAGAGCAAGCTCGTCAAGTCTGGCGCGCTCGAATCGGCGATTGCGGCGTGGTTCCTGGCCAGCGCCCCTTCACTGGCAGGATCGCGCCGCCTCCCAAGCGATCTCGCCGCGCCGGATGATCCCGAGGGCATCCGGGGAGCCAAGGAGTGGCTGAGCGAGCAGATGACACCTGCTCGTCCGTACAAGGAGACGGTCGACCAGGCGGCCCTGACATCGCAGCTCGACCTCGCCATGGTCCGCCGGAAGTCGCCTTCCTTCGACAAGCTATGGCGCGACGTAGAGCGTTTGCTCGCCACGGACAGGGAGCAGGACCGCTATGAGCAGTGAAACTGCCCCGGGGCTCACGGTGCTCTCGACGCCGTCGCCCGCGGAGATCCGCGACGAGCTCGAGCACATCCTTATCGCGAACATCCTCGGGCCCGAGGCGGGCGACACCGAGGAGCTCGTCACCGACACCGCTGTCCATGAGTACTACCTCGTGGGCATGCTTGCTCCACGTAGCACCGAGGCGGGAGCCAGTCAGTTCGACGGACAGCAGGACCAGCTCGCAGTCGAGGGATCAGCAGAGTCAGAGGACCCGTCGCCGGATGCCGGAGCGCCAACGGGTCCCTCGTTGTTCCCTTCCTCGCTCGGCATGACCTTCGGCGTCGCCGGAGACACAGCACGGATCGCAATCGAGGCACGGTGGGGTCGCTACGAGCGCGTCGTCTTGGACCCTGAGGGGGGAGATGGTTCGCGCCGCGCGTGGCGCCGTAATCCCGCGGGTGGCGTCTGTCTCCTCAATCTCTCGGAGGGAACTTTCGGCCCGCTCCGGCCGGACCCCACCCAAGAAGGCGTGGTCGTGCGCGGCCAGGTCAGGCGAGCAGGCGATCACTTCGTCGTCACCGCATTCTTGGTCAACGATCAAGAAGAGCAGCGAACCCTCAAAGACGAGGCATGGCTCTTCCAGGCCTCGCTCTCCGCCTCCGATCCCGACGGTCAACCGGTCTTCAGACGTCCGCTTCTCCTCATGGATGACGGCGGTGCGTCACAAGAGGTTCGTGCCCTCGACATGGTCTTCCGTGACAGCCTGGAGTTCGCAGTCGGCCACGGTACAGGTGTCCATGTCGAGCCAGATGCGGCCGACCCGCGACGGGCCAAGCGCGTCGAGACAACGCCCGTGCCTCGCGCGGACGTGGCGCGGACCGAACCACCTACGGCCGCCGACTTCGCGGGCTTGGCCAATGTCGAGCTCGACATGGAAGTGCTCGCGAAGGCGCCCGCTGAAGAGCTGCCCCGGCTTCTCCGCCCGCTCGTCTCGAGCTATCGCGACTGGATCGCGCAGCAGCGCAACCGGATCGGTGAGTCTGCCAGCCACCTGCAGGGTCTCGAAGACACCGCAGAGGCAACGCTCGCCCAATGCGAGCACGCGGCGGCCCGGATCGATGCGGGCATCGACCTGCTGGATCCGGCGTCGCAGAGCTACAAACCCCATGCCGCCGAGGCCTTTCGCTTCGCCAACGAGGCAATGTGGCTGCAGCGCATGCACACCCTTGTGGCAATAGGCCGCAAAGCAGACTTGAGCCTCAGTCTCGATGAGGCAGTTGCGGAGGTCGACCGGCCCGGACAACATCGTTGGTATCCGTTCCAGCTGGGTTTCTTGCTGCTCAACCTCCCCAGCCTCACCGAGCCCACCCACCTCGAACGGGGTCCTGGCACCGAGGGTCTCGTCGACCTGCTGTGGTTTCCGACAGGAGGCGGCAAGACCGAGGCATATCTCGGGTTGACCGCGTTCACACTTGCCATGCGCCGCCTCCAGGGCAGCATCGGCGGCTACGACGGGAACGACGGCGTCGGCGTGCTCATGCGCTACACGCTGCGCCTGCTCACCGTGCAGCAGTTCCAGCGGGCCGCGGCACTGCTGTGCGCGTGCGAGCACATACGCCAGGTCCGAGCAAGGTCCGGTGATCACAGGCTCGGCGATGTGCCGTTTCGCTTGGGTCTTTGGGTCGGCGCGGCAGTAACGCCGACAAGCGGCACCCAGGCGGCCAAGTCGATCGAGGAGGCGCGTGGCACCGCCTATTACGGCGGAGGGTCGAGCCCTGTCCAGCTCACGTCATGTCCGTGGTGCGGAGCTCCGGTCAGCGCGGCGAAGGATGCCGAGTACGACTCGGTGCACAAACGCACCCTGCTCTACTGCGGGGACAAGCTCGGTGGCTGCCGCTTCACGCGCAGGCAAGCACCGGGCGAGGGGCTGCCGGTCATCACCGTAGACGACGAGATCTATCGATTCGTCCCTTCCATGGTGATCGCCACAGCCGACAAGTTCGCGCAACTGCCCTGGCAAGGAGCGACGAGGGCTCTGTTCGGCAGGGTCAGCCGGCGCTGCGAACGCCACGGCTGGCGTCACCCCGATCTGGACGAGCTGCTCGACGAACGCGACAGCCACCAGCGTCGTGGCTCCTACGGTCCGGCCCGCACCGTCGCGGGCGGTCCGCTGCGGCCCCCCGACCTCATCATCCAAGACGAGCTGCACCTGATCGCTGGTCCCCTCGGGAGCCTCATGGGGCTGTACGAGACCGTCGTCGACCACCTGTCTACCTGGAAGCTGGACGGCAAGAGCGTCCGCCCGAAGGTCGTCGCCTCGACCGCAACGGTGCGCCGGGCGGAGGCCCAGGCTCACCAGGTGTTCTGGCGGCACCTCGAGGTCTTTCCTCCACCGGGACTCGACTCGTCAGACTCCTTCTTCGCCTTGCAGCGTGATCCGAAGATCACCGCCGGACGGCGGTACCTCGGCGTGTGCGCGCCTGGGCGGCGCATAAAGGCCGTGGAGATTCGTGTGTACGTTGCCCTCCTCGGAGCGGCACAGAGCCTCTTCGAACGGTACGGACCGACAGCCGATCCGTGGATGACGCTCGTCGGATACTTCAGCGCGTTGCGGGAGCTTGCCGGTATGAGCAGGCTCGTCGAGGACGACGTCTCCACGCGGCTCGGGCAGCCTTCGGCGTCCGGGCGCGGCCTCGCGAGGCGGTTCCTTCGTGAGAAGCGAGAGCTCACGTCACGGATGACATCAAGCGAGATCCCCGGCGTGCTCGAGCAGCTCGGAATTACGTTTCGTCAAGCGCAAGGGGCTGACGCGCCCAGACGCGCGAGAACCGCCCGTACCGCAGGGGCCGACCGGCGTCCGGTGGACGTGCTGTTGGCCACCAACATGATCTCTGTAGGCGTCGACGTCCCCCGCCTCGGCCTCATGGTCGTCGGCGGTCAACCGAAAGCCACGGCCGAGTACATCCAGGCCACCAGCCGCGTCGGCCGTGATGCCCGCGGACCTGGGCTTGTCGTAACGGTGCTCAACTGGGCGCGCCCTCGAGACCTGTCGCACTACGAGACCTTCGAGCACTTCCACGCGACCTTTGCACGCCACGTTGAGGCGCTGTCGGTGACACCCTTCGCGCCTCGGGCGCTCGATCGCGGCCTCACCGCTATCTCCGTCGCGATGATCCGTCACCGGGACGAGTCGACAAACCCCAACGCCGCTCCGCAAGGTCTCGACGTCCGCGTGGTCGCGAAAGATGCGGTCGCCGCGATAAGGAGCCGTGCGGAAGGCGTCACGAGCACGACGGGAGCTGGCGAGGAACTGCTGCGGGCCCTAAATCACCGGCTCGACTCCTGGGCCGCCCACCAACGGCGCCAGGGGGTCGTGCTCGGATACCGAGACCGCAAAGATGGCAAGACGATCGGGTTGCTCCAACAACCAGGCGATTCCCGCTGGAACATCTGGACCTGTCCGACCTCTCTTCGTGAGGTGGAGCCGGGCATCAACCTGCTGCTTCGAGACGACGCGCACCTGGCGGACGAACCGGACTATGACTTCGCCCTGTCATCTCCCGGCAACCTGGTCGGCGAGGCCTCGGGACCGAGGGAGATTGAGGGCCGGGACCGGCTGGACTTGGAGATGACGCCATGACGCTTACTCGCATCGGCGAAGTCCGGCCCAGTCAGCTGCTGTACACCTATGGGCCAGGGAGCCTCATCGACCTGCCGCATCTCTCGGTGCTCGTGTCTGGCATCGATGCTTGGGCAAGTGACCCGCTCACTTCCCCCGAGGTGGTCGAGCGGCGGCTGCTGGCTGCAGTGCAACGTGCTGTTGGACCTGACATCCAGAGCCTGCGGCTCCCTCCTCATCTGCCCGAGACGCCGAACCCTTTCGATGACTGGGCTCGCACGGGGGTTCCGGTACAGGTCTTCCCCTCCTGGGTGCGTTGCCCGGCCTGCGATCGCATTGGTCCGGCCGGGACGCCCCTCTTCGAGCTACGCACCAACCCGTACCGGCCGGAGCTTGCAAGCTTTCGTCACGTCAACTGCGCGAAGTCAAAGGGGAAAGCCCCGCCGGCGCTGCCTGTCCGCTTTCTTCTTGCCTGTCGAGGTGGGCATCTCGACGAGTTCCCCTGGGTGGCCTTCGTTCACCGCGCGGCGCCGTGCGCCTCGCCGATCCTCGAGATGTTCGAGCGCAATCAGTCGAGCCGCGCAGACGACGTGCTCCTCAGGTGCTGCGGCTGCACCGCCGCACGAAGCATGGTGGACGCCTTCGGCGAATCGGCCCGGCAAAACCTTCCCCGCTGCCGCTCTCGCCATCCGCACCTGGGCGTATTCGAAGACGAGGCGTGCAAGGAGCAGAGCCGCACGCTGCTCCTCGGTGCCTCGAACACGTGGTTCTCTGTCACGCTTCGGGCTCTCGCGATCCCGGAGAGCGCCACGCCTCTAGGCCAGCTCGTGGACGACTGCTGGCCCCAGCTCGCCCCAATCGAGTCGGAGGCGACACTCACCTACGCGCTCCAGAACGTGCCGGCCCTTGCGAGCCTTTCGGGCGAGGATCCAGCCGATATCTGGTCGCAGATGCTCGCACACCGTCAGGGCACCCGCGACAGCGGGGAGGAGGAGGCGGACCTCCTGGCTCCCGAATGGGCACAGCTGTCGAAGCCGGGATCGGAGGCGAACTTCCCCGACTTCAAGATCCGTCCGCGTCCGCTGCCGCCGGAGTTTGCCTCGCTCTTCGAGCAAGTAGTCGCCGTTGACCGGCTGCGCGAA
>JAKACA010000197.1 GCA_021796455.1 Actinomycetes bacterium | reverse complement strand
CGGTGACGACGACGTCACCGAAGAAGGGGGTCTTAGGGAAATGAAGCCAACACGGAAGTTCCGCAGCACCTTGACAGTGCTCGGAGTCACCGCACTTGCTGCCAGCCTGCTGATCGCATGGGGATCCGCGAGCAGCGCGAGCCCCACGAGAGCCAGTCACGCCTCGAGCGCGAAGAAGTTCCTCGCCTGCGAGGTGACCGACACCGGTGGCATCAACGATCGCTCCTTCAACGCCTCGGCGTACAAGGGACTGCAGGAGGCGGCCGCGGCGGACCCGAGCATCTCCTACAAGTTCCTCTCCTCGAGCTCGACGAGCGACTACACGCCGAACATCAACACCTTCATCGGCGAAAAGTGCGGCATCATCATCACGGTCGGCTACGACATGGCCGACGCCACCCAGACGGCCGCAAAAGCCCACCCGTCGCAGAAGTTCGCGATCGTCGACTTCACCTACTCGCCCACCATCAAGAACGTCCTGGCGCTCCACTACGACACCAACCAGGATGCCTTCCTCGGCGGCTACCTCGCCGCAGCGATGAGCAAGACCGGCAAGGTAGGGACCTTCGGCGGGCAGGACATACCTACGGTGACGATCTACATGGACGGCTGGGTTGCCGGAGTGCGCTACTACGACAAGGTCAACCATGCCCACGTCGTAGCGCTCGGTTGGACCCCGGCCAAGAAGCGGGCTCCGGGCAGCTTCGCCGGCACAGGGCTGTTCACGAACGACTTCACCAACCAGGGGCTCGGCAAGACCGACGCCGCGACCCTCATGGCCGAGGGTGCGGACGTCATCTTCCCGGTCGCGGGCTCTGTCGGCCTTGGTGCGGCGGCGGCCGTCAAGCAGGCAGGTGGAACGAACTACATGGAGTGGGTCGACACCGATGGCTGCATCTCGGCCCCGCAGTACTGCTCGCTCTTCATCACGAGCGTGACGAAGGGCATCGTCCCCTCGGTGAAGGCAGCGGTGCTGAGCGCCGTCCACGGCACCTTCAAGGGCGGCAATTACTTCGGGACGCTTGCCAACAACGGCGTCGGCCTCTCGCCCTACCATGACTTCCAGAAGAAAATCCCCGCCTCGGTACAGAACGAGATCAAGAAGCTGCGGACAGAGATCATCGCCGGGAAGATATCGATCGACCCGAACTCCTACCCCGCGAGCTGAGCCAGAGCCGGGCGCGGACTCGCAGCGGATCGAGCTGCACGGAAGCGGCGTGACTCGTAGCGCCAGCACAGCCAGGTTGCGACCAGACCTGGCTGTGCTGGCAGCCAGAAGATGACGGCGCCGTGAAGCTCGAGCTCTGCGGGATCCGCAAGACTTTCGGTCGGCTCGTCGCGAACGACGACGTCGACTTGACGGTCGAGAAGGGGGAGATCCACTGCCTTCTCGGTGAGAACGGCGCCGGCAAGAGCACGCTCATGAACGTCCTCTTCGGCCTGCTCAGGCCCGACAGCGGGGAGATCCGCCTCGACGGCGAGCCCGTGCGGTTCGCCAACCCAGGCGAGGCCGTGCGACGCGGCATCGGCATGGTCCACCAGCACTTCATGCTCGTGCCCGTCTTCACGGTCGCCGAGAACATAGTGCTGGGTTTCGAGCCGACGCGAGCTCTTGGATGGTTCAACCGGAAGAAGGCCAACGCGGACATCGTCCGATTGTCGCAGGAGTTCGGGCTCGACGTCTCTCCGGATGCCATAGTCGAAGACCTGCCGGTCGGCGTGCAGCAACGGGTGGAGATCCTAAAGGCCCTCTATCGCGACGCCCGGCTGCTGATCCTCGACGAACCCACCTCGGTGCTGACGCCGCAGGAGACACTGGCGCTCTTCGCCGTGATGCGCTCACTTGCCACCTCCGGCCGATCGATCCTTTTCATCACCCATAAGCTGAAGGAGGTGCTGGCGGTCGCCGACAGGATCACGGTGATGCGACTCGGACGCGTTGTCGGGACGACGACGCCGGAGACGGCGGACGAAAAGGAGCTCGCCTCCATGATGGTGGGTCGGTCGGTCGAGCTCGTGGTGCAAAAGGCGCCGGCGAGCCCGCGAGCCACGGTGCTCGAGCTGCGCGGCCTGGTCGTCGAGGACGATCGCGGCCTTCGTGTCGTCGACGGCGTCGACCTCGACGTGCATGCCGGCGAGATCGTGGCCATCGCCGGCGTCCAGGGCAACGGCCAGACCGAGCTGGCCGAGGCGATCGCGGGGCTGAGGCCGATCGCTGCTGGGACGGTCCGCTTGGACGGGCGCGATCTCAGTTCCGCGTCACCTCGCGATGCCATCCGCGCCGGCATAGCCCATGTGCCCGAGGACCGCCAGACTGATGGCCTCGTACTCGCGCTCTCGGTCGCCGACAACCTCGTCCTCGACATCTACGACCTCGCACCCTTCGCCCGGCACGGCTCGCGGGATCTCGCCACGGTCAAGTCGAACGCCGGCGAGAAGCTGGCCGACTTCGACATCCGCGCGAGCGATGCCGAAGTACCGGTGGCAACCCTCTCGGGAGGCAACCAGCAAAAAGTCATCCTCGCCCGCGAGCTCTCGCGCCCCATCAAGCTGCTGCTGGCCTCGCAGCCGACCCGGGGCCTGGATGTAGGTTCGATCGAGTACGTGCACGAGCGCATCGTGGCGGAGCGAGACAAGGGGGTCGCGGTGCTCATCATCTCCTCCGAGCTCGACGAGGTGCTCGCTCTCGGTGACCGCATCGCCGTGATGTACCGGGGCCGCTTCACCGGCTTCTGCGACCCAAGTACCGGGCGGGAGCAGATCGGCCTCATGATGGCCGGCGTGCTTGACGAGTCGGCGGCCCTTGCGGCGGGTGCAGCCGAAGGGGCGGACCCAGCGAGCAGTGTGACACTCAGCCGCGGATCGGTCCACCCATGACGACCGAGGCTCCGACCGGCGAGGCCGCCCCGCAGGCTAGCTCGATCGGCAGCGAGCAGCCGCCGAGCGGTGATGCCCCCGGACAGCAGAGGGGCAAAGCGGCATTTGTAAAGCTGCTGCGCCGGCTGTCGGAGGCGAACGTGTTCGTCGTCACTGTCCTCGCCATCTTCAGCGCGCTCGTGCTCGGGGCAATCCTCATCCTCGTCACGACCCCCGCAGTGCTGCACTCCTGGGGCAGGATCGGCTCGCGGCCCGGAGCAGCGTTCAGCACCTCATGGAGGACGATCGCAGCCGCCTATTCCGCCATGTTCGAGGGCTCGCTCTTCGCGCCTTCGGCCATCTCTCACGCCGTCTCGACCGGCCATGGCTGGACCACTGCCCTGACCCCCATCTCCGAGACCCTCGTCTCGGCAACCCCGCTCATCCTCGCGGGCACCGGCGTGGCGATCGGGTTCTCCACCGGTGTCTTCAACATCGGCGCACAAGGCCAGCTGATAGCCGGAGCTCTCGGTGCTTTGTTCGTCGGTTTCGAGGTCCACGCGCCCATAGGAGTACACCTGCCCCTCGTCATCTTGGGAGGAGCGGCGGGCGGAGCGATAGCCGGCTTCATCCCCGGCGTGCTGAAAGCGCGCACCGGAGCGCACGAGGTCATCACGACCATAATGCTCAACTACGTGTTCCTGGACCTGCTCACCTACCTGCTCACGACCGCGCCTTTCCAGCAGCCGGGGCAGGCAAACGCCATCTCGAGGACGATGCCCTCGACAGCGATACTGCCGCACCTGTTCGGCAGCACCCTCAGGGTCAATGTCGGGCTGCTCGTCGCTCTCGCCGTCTCGCTCGGGGCCGCGTGGTTCACTCGCAGGAGCACTGCGGGCTTCTCCTTCCGTGTCATCGGCCTCAACCCGAGCGCGGGCAGGACCGCAGGCATGGACGTGCGCAGGATCACTATCCTCGTGCTCACGCTCTCGGGCGCGCTCGCGGGCCTTGCCGGCATGGCGACGTTGTCAGGAACCGATTTCTTCCTCTCGACCGGCTACGGCGGCAACATCGGCTTTGACGCCATCACCGTCGCCCTGCTCGGTCGCAACCGCCCACTCGGCGTTCTCCTCGGGTCACTCCTTTTCGCGGCCCTCATAACCGGTGGGCGCTACATGCAGGCCTACACCGGTGTCGATCTCGACCTCACGACCGTCATCCAGGCGATCATCGTCTTTTTCGTAGCCACGCCGGCACTGGTACGCGAGGTCTTCCGACTGCGGGACCAGGGCGAGGGGCCGACGCGGATCCTCACCAAGGGGTGGGGCGGTTGAGAGCACCGGCACCTCCCGGCGGCCGGTCGCCGCAGGGCCGCGCGAGGGCGGACCGGTGAGCACGGTCGCGCTTGCTCCCTCGGATCTGGAGGCTCCGGAGGCACGTCTCATCGGCGCCGCTCGTCAGCGTGGCATGGGAGTCTTCCTCCTCCTAGCTGCCGTAGTGATGCTCTTCGGCTTTGGCTTCGGGACGCCGGCCCACGAGGAGACGACCTTCACCTTCACCGCCCCACCCGCGATCGCCGTCAGCCCGCTCAACATGGCGGCGCGGCCGGTGTCGATCGTCCTTGCCCTCGTCTGCGCGATCGTCGGGCTCGTCCTCATTCTTCGCCGCAAGGGTCGCGGTACGTACCTGATCTTCAGCTTCGGGATCATGCTCTTCCTCTGGTCGTTCCTCACCTGGGCGGCCCGCGGGAACTCGCTCAACTTCGAGGCAATGCTGGCAGACACGCTCATCTCCACGACGCCGCTCGTCTTCGGCTCCCTGTCGGGGATCATGTGCGAACGATCCGGCGTCATCAACATCGCCATCGAGGGCCAGTTCCTCGCCGGCGCGTTCCTCGGTGCCATGATCGGAAGCTGGAGCGGCGATCTCTGGCTCGGGATGCTATTTGGTGCCGTGGCAGGCGGGATCTTCGGAGCGCTCCTCGCATTTCTCGCGCTTAGGTACGGTGCCGACCAGATCATCATCGGCGTCGTCATAGTCGCGTTCTGCACCGGGCTCACCAACTTCCTCACCCAGGAGGTGCTCACGCCGTACCAGACGACGTTCAACAGCCCAGCGACCTTCTCGCCCATCGCCGTGCCACTGCTCTCCAAGATCCCGGTGCTCGGCCCCGTCCTGTTCGACCAGAACGTCTTCGTGTACCTCGCGGCCGCTCTCCTCCTGGCGATCAACGCCGGGCTCTTCCGGACGCGATGGGGACTGCGAGTGCGAGCTGTCGGCGAGCACCCCCAAGCAGCTGAGACGGTCGGGATACGCGTTCTTCGGACGCGGTACTGGAACGTCATCCTCGGCGGTGTGATCGCCGGGATCGGTGGGGCCTCGTTCACGATCGGCTCGGTGGGTGAGTTCTCGGCGGATATGACGGCCGGGCTCGGATACGTCGCCCTCGCGGCAATGATATTCGGGCGCTGGCGGCCTTTCGGGGCTCTCGGCGCGGCTCTCCTGTTCGGCTTCGCCGTTTCGCTGCAGAGCTTTCTCGCCGTGCTGAACGTAGGCATTCCGCCGCCCTTCTTGTCGATGGCACCCTACGTGATCACGATCTTCGTCGTCTCGGGGCTCGTGGGCCGGGTGCGACCGCCCGCAGCCGACGGCAAGCCATATCTGCCCGAATGACCCTCGATCCGAACGGCGACCCGTTCGCTGCCGCCCGACGGTCCGCCGCCTTGCTCGCCGAGCAATCCGGCC
>JAKACA010000196.1 GCA_021796455.1 Actinomycetes bacterium | reverse complement strand
CGAGCTGGATCAGCTGGCCGCCGATCCTGGGGTGGATCGCGTGCGGGTGCGCTCCGTCCTCACCTGCGAGGCCCCTCAGGGCGTATGCGCCCTGTGTTACGGCCAATCGCTTGCGACGGGCCGCGAGATCGAGCTCGGAGAAGCGGTCGGCGTGATAGCAGCGCAGTCGATCGGCGAGCCGGGAACTCAGCTGACGATGCGGACGTTCCACACAGGCGGAGTCGTGGGCGAGGACATCACCCACGGGCTGCCCCGCGTGGTCGAGCTCTTCGAGGCACGCACACCAAAAGGTGCCGCCGTTCTCGTTCGTGAGCCCGGAGTGGTGCGGATCGAGGAGGACGATACGGGCCGGAGGGTCACGGTGGTCGCCGACAACGGCGACGAGCAGGTCGTCACGCTCTCACCTCGAGCTCATCTCGAAGTCACAGATGGTCAGGAAGTCCGCCCGGGCGACGCCCTCGTCGAAGGCCCGAAGGATCCGAAGGAGCTTCTCGAGATCAAGGGTATCCGTGAGACCCAGCAGTACCTGGTCGAGGAGGTGCAGAAGGTGTACCGGGATCAGGGTGTGGCGATCCATGACAAGCACATCGAGCTCATCGTCCGCCAGATGCTGCGGCGCGTGCTGGTCGCCGAGCCGGGAGACGCACCCTTCCTCCCCGGAGAGCGGGTCGACTCCCAGCGCTACGCGGCTGTGAACCGGGAGCTCGTGCAGGCTTCGCAGCGTCCTGCCGAGGGCAGGCCGGAGCTCATGGGGATCACGAAAGCCTCGCTCGCCACTGAGTCGTGGCTCTCGGCGGCATCTTTCCAGGAGACGACCAGAGTGCTCACCGAAGCGGCCATCGATGGACGCTCCGACCAGCTCTATGGCCTCAAGGAGAACATCATCATCGGCAAGCTCATACCGGCGGGGACGGGGATGCTTCGCTACCGGTCCGTCGAGGTCGATACGCCCGATGCGCAAAGGATGTCGTTCTGGTCCTCGGATCTGGATTCTGCAGGCGAGGGCCTCGAGGGCACGCCGTCAGACCTCGCAGCCTGGCTGCGCGATGTCGGGCGCTCCTCGCTCGGCGAGGGTGGCGTTGACGAGGCCTACGACGTCAGCAGCTATGCGGTCGACTACGGAGCAGACGCGCAGGCCGAGGAGCTTTCAGCCGGGCTGCGCGCTGGCGAGGATGTCCCCGATCCCTATGCCACACCTGCTGTCGAGCTCGACATGCCCGAGGAGGGGTCTGCCTAGCCGTCGTCGCAGGGCATAACGGGCTCGCTCTCGTCGCATCTGGCGTCGGCAGACCGTCTGTGGCGCGGTGGTATAGTTGTTACGGCCAGGCTGGCAGTCATTTCGCGCCTAGGCGACCTTAGGCGAACCAACTTCAAGAGGATTTCGCGTGCCCACAATCGCCCAACTAGTCCGCAAGGGCCGAGAAACCCCCAGGACCAAGACCAAGACACCTGCGCTCAAGGGCGCCCCGCAGCGCCGGGGAGTCTGCACGCGCGTCTACACGACCACGCCGAAGAAGCCCAACTCGGCGCTTCGCAAGGTGGCACGCGTACGTCTCACGAGCGGCGTCGAGGTGACGGCTTTCATCCCCGGGGTCGGGCACAACCTCCAGGAGCACTCGATCGTTCTCGTGCGCGGCGGTAGGGTCAAGGACCTCCCCGGTGTTCGTTACAAGATAGTGCGGGGCACGCTCGACACCTCGGGTGTGCGCGACCGTGCACAGGCGCGCAGCCGCTACGGCACGAAGAAGAAGGAGTCCTGAGTTGCCCCGCAAAGGCCCCCCCCAGCGGCGCGAGCTCGTGCCTGACCCGGTCTACCGGTCCGTCCTTGTCACCCAGCTGGTAAATCGAATCCTGTCTCGCGGCAAGCGCTCGCTCGCGGAGCGGATCGTCTACGACGCGCTCGAGGTGGTAAAGGAGAAGACCGGAGCCGATCCGGTTCAGACGCTCAAGCGCGCGCTCGACAACACCCGGCCGGAGTTGGAGGTAAAGAGCCGGCGCGTCGGCGGAGCCACCTACCAGGTGCCCGTTGAGGTTCGCCCTCGCCGCGCGACGACGCTGTCCATCCGGTGGCTCACCAACTTCGCCCGGCAGCGGCGCGAGCGGACGATGGCACTCAAGCTCGCGAACGAGATTTTGGATGCATCCAACGGGATCGGCGCAGCCGTGAAGCGCCGCGAAGACATGCACAAGATGGCCGAGTCCAACAAGGCCTTCGCGCACTACCGCTGGTAGCTCACTGATCAGTGCCGTCACCGCGACGTGCACCTTCGAGGGGGCGACTGCGGCCACAAGGTGCCCACCGGCCGCTTGACCAGCGGCCGAGGGCAACTCCTGCTCACTTACGCAACAACAAGAAGAAGACTCGACGATATGGCCACCTCAATCCGTGAATTCCCCCTTGCCAGGACCCGCAACATCGGGATCATGGCGCACATCGACGCCGGCAAGACGACAACGACCGAGCGCATCTTGTATTACACGGGGCGCAACTACAAGATGGGCGAGGTCCACGAGGGCGGGGCCACCATGGACTGGATGGTCCAGGAGCAAGAGCGCGGCATCACGATCACCTCGGCTGCGACTACATGTCGCTGGAAGAACACCTGGATCAACATCATCGACACGCCGGGACATGTCGACTTCACCGTAGAGGTGGAGCGGTCCTTGCGGGTGCTCGACGGCGCCGTGGCGGTCTTCGACGCCGTCGCAGGCGTCGAGCCACAGACAGAGACCGTGTGGCGGCAGGCTAACAAGTACGGCGTGCCGCGCATCTGCTTCATCAACAAGATGGACCGGGTGGGCGCCGACTTCGGCCGCTCCGTGCAGATGATCCGCGACCGCCTCGAGGCCGTACCGGCTGTTGTCCAGCTCCCAGTTGGATCCGAGGCGGCCTTTCGGGGCGTGATCGACCTGACGACGATGAAGGCTCTCCTGTGGGAGGAGGGCATGGGCGAGAAGTGGTCGGAGGAGGAGATTCCCGCGTCGCTCGCAGAGGCTGCGGAGGCAGCCCGCCACGAGCTCGTCGACGTGCTCTCGAACTTCGACGACAACGTCATGGAGCGGTACGTGAGCGAGGAGGAGATCACCGCCGAGGATCTCGGAGCGGCCCTGCGCAAGGCGACTATCGGCAGTCACGTCGTGCCCGTGCTGTGCGGGTCGGCCTTCAAGAACAAAGGCGTGCAGCCCATGCTGGACGCGGTGGTCGATTACCTGCCGAGCCCGGTGGACGTAGCCGACACCGTTGGCACCGACGTGCGCACGGGTGGCGCGATGACGCGCGAGGCGCGCGATGACGCGCCGTTTGCCGCACTGGCTTTCAAGATCATGAGCGACCCCTTCGTCGGCAAGCTCACCTACCTTCGCGTCTACTCGGGCACGCTCGAGAAGGGAACCACGGTTCTCAACACGACCAAGGACCGCAAGGAGCGGATCGGCCGCATCCTCCAGATGCACGCCAACCACCGTGAGGACAAAGATGCCATCTACACCGGCGACATCGTCGCGGTCGTAGGACTTAAGTCGACCTCCACCGGCGACACGCTGTGCGATCCCTCGAGCCCGATCCTGCTCGAGACCCTCGAGTTCCCCGAGCCGGTGATACACGTGGCTGTCGAGCCGAAGACCAAGGCAGACCAGGACAAGCTTGGCAAAGCCCTCTTCGCCTTGTCGGAGGAGGATCCGACATTTCGGGTCCGCTCCGATCCCGAGACCGGTCAGACGGTGATCTCGGGAATGGGCGAGCTTCATCTCGAGGTCCTTGTCGACCGGATGCTGCGCGAGTTCAAGGTCGACGCGCATGTCGGCAAGCCCCAGGTCGCCTACCGCGAGACGGTGCGCGACGCGGTGACGAAGATCGAAGAGCGTTACGTGCGTCAGACCGGCGGCCGGGGCCAGTACGGCCATGTCGTGATCGATCTCGAGCCGACGGGGCCGGGGAGCGGCTTCGAATTCGTCGACAAGATAGTTGGAGGGGTGATCCCGAAGGAGTACATCGGTGCTGTCGACTCCGGCATACAGGAGGCGATGAACTCAGGCGTGCTTGCCGGCTTTCCCGTCGTCGACGTGCGGGTGCTCCTCGTCCACGGCTCCTACCACGACGTCGACTCCTCGGAGATGGCCTTCAAGATCGCGGGTTCTCTGGCCTTCAAGAAAGCCTGTCGAGCAGCTCGCCCCGTCTTGCTCGAGCCGATAATGGAGGTCGAGGTGGTGACTCCAGATGACTATCTCGGGGACGTCATAGGCGATCTCTCCTCCAGGCGAGGCCGAGTCGAGGGCATGGAGCAGCGAGGCGTGAGCCACGTCGTGCGGGCTCAGGTCCCGCTCTCCGATATGTTCGGCTACGCTACCGACCTGCGGTCGCGCACCCAGGGGCGGGCGACTTACACCATGCAGTTCAGCTCGTACCAAGAGGTACCAGAGTCGGTGTCTCGGGAGATCATCGCCCGAGTCACGGGCCAGTGAACCTGGAAGCTAGATTCAAGTTCGGAAAGGGCATCTAGTAAGCCTTATCTGGCGTGTGGAGCCGGGCCGGCGAGTGGGCGTGACCCGCTTGGTGGCTCACGAAGACGGAGACGGACGGAAATCTGTCCGGTAGGGCAGTTCAACGAAGACGCGGCGCCACCGGGCGCTGCCAGGAGCAAACGGAGCGGTCGGCACCAATGGCCAAGAAGAAGTTCGAGCGGACCAAGCCGCATGTCAACGTCGGCACTATGGGTCACATCGACCATGGCAAGACGACGCTGACGGCTGCCATCACCAAGGTTCTCCACGAGCACAACCCCAACGTCGCGTTCACGGCTTTCGACGAGATCGACAAGGCCCCCGAGGAAAAGGCGCGGGGGATAACTATCGCGATCGCTCACGTCGAGTACGAGACGGACAAGCGTCACTACGCGCACGTCGACATGCCAGGTCACGCCGACTACATCAAGAACATGATCACCGGCGCCGCCCAGGTCGACGGGGCAATCCTCGTGGTATCGGCGGCTGACGGCCCGATGCCGCAGACGCGTGAGCACGTGCTGCTCGCTCGTCAGGTCGGGGTGCCATCGATTGTCGTCGCTCTCAACAAGGCGGACATGGTCGAGGACGAAGAGCTCCTCGAGCTCGTGGAGCTCGAGGTTCGCGAGTTGCTGAACGAGTACGACTTTCCTGGTGACGACACTCCCGTCGTGCGTGTGAGCGCGCTCAAAGCTCTGCAGGGTGACCCGCAGGCTGCCGAGGGCATCATGGCGCTCATGGCGGCGGTGGACGACTTCATCCCAGAGCCAGTGCGCGAGATCGACAAGCCCTTCCTTATGTCCGTCGAGGACGTGATGACGATCTCGGGCCGTGGCACTGTAGTGACAGGCCGAATCGAGCAAGGCGTCGTCAAGGTCGGGGACGAAGTCGAGATTGTCGGCCTCCGCCCGACGCAGAAGACTGTGTGCACCGGCGTCGAGATGTTCCACAAGCTCCTCGATCAGGGTCAGGCAGGCGACAACATCGGCGCGTTGCTCAGAGGAGTGAAGAAGGAGGAGGTCGAGCGGGGGCAGGTCCTCTGCAAGCCCGGGACCATCACTCCGCACACCAACTTCGAGGCCAACGTCTACGTGCTGACGAAGGAGGAAGGCGGTCGCCACAAGCCGTTCTTC
>JAKACA010000195.1 GCA_021796455.1 Actinomycetes bacterium | reverse complement strand
GGCCGGCGATGTGCATGGCAGCTGGGATAGAGCCGCCCTCGTCATATGTCGTTACCGGGTTTCTTCTCGTTGGCGGCAAGAAGATGGCCAAGAGCGCGTTCAACCAGATCTACCCGGTCGAGCTAGCCGCCGATATCGGAAATGACGCTCTTCGCTACTACCTGCTCCGGGAGGTGGGTCTCGGCGCGGATGGCGAGTTCAGCTATGAGGGCCTGGTAGCCCGTCACAACAGCGACCTCGCCAACAATCTCGGCAACCTGCTCTCGCGCGTGAGCACGGTCGTGGCATCGAAGTGCGAAGGGCGTGGGCCGGCGCCGCGTGCGGCCGCCGAGGGCTCGCGCCTGGCCGAGGTCGCCGCAGAGATCGTTCCGTCAGTAGTGGCGCACTGGCGGGCCTTTGCGCCCCAGGAGGGCCTAGAGGAGACGTGGAAGCTGATAAGAGCCGCGAACGCGGAGCTTGAGATGGTGGCACCTTGGAAGCTCGAGCCGGGGCCAGAGGTAGATGCTGTACTCGGTGACGCGCTCGAGGTGCTACGAATCGTAGCTGTGCTCATCTCGCCCGTGCTGCGACGAACTGCGGCCGAGATCTGGCGGCGACTCGGCCTCGAAGGCGATCCAGGCGCGAGCGGCAACGCCGGCAGCCAAGGCGTGCTTTCATGGGGAGGCTATCCCGGTGGACTGCCCGTAGAGAAAGGGGAGCCCTTGTTCCCGCGCCGGAAGGTGGAGCAGTGATGAGACGTCTCGGACGCATATTCGGCGGCGGCCAGCACACTCGCAGGGTCTCGGGCACAGAACCGGTCTCGCACACAGACGAGACTGCTGCTCCTGACGACGCCAGCAGGGAGGACAGCACCGACGAGCGCGGGGTCGCAGCGTCAGCCGCGGCGGCTCAGGGGGATCATCTTGTCTCCCCAGCACTTTGGACCGACAGCCACTGCCATCTTCAGACATCCGACGATCTCGCGGCTGTCATCGAGCGAGGGCGCGAGTCAGGGGTACGACGACTGGTCCTTGTCGGGACAGACGAGGCAAGCTCCAGAAAGGCGGCGAGTGCGGCGAGGGAGCGCAGCGGATCAGGTTCGCCAGCGGTGGAGCTGTGGTCGACCGTCGGCCTCCACCCGCACGACGCAAGCAGCGGCGTGGGCGGAGTGGGACGCCTCTTGCGTGAGCTGTACTCGGGGGGCCTGCTGTCGTCGCAGGTTGTCGCCGTTGGGGAGTGCGGTCTCGACTACCACTACGACTACTCGCCTCGCGCCGTGCAGCGAGATGCCTTCGCCGCGCAGATAGCGTTTGCTCATCAGTACGGCTTGGCCTTGGTGGTCCATACGCGCGAGGCGTGGGATGACACCCTTGCGATCATCGACCGGGAAGGAGCACCGTCGCGCCTCGTGTTGCACTGCTTCACGGGAGGACCGCAGGAGGCAGCCGCCTGTCTCGAGCGGGGCGCCTACCTGTCCTTCAGCGGGATCGTGACGTTTCCGAGCGCTACCGATGTCCGCGAAGCCGCGACCATGTGCCCGGTCGAGAGATTGCTGGTGGAGACTGATGCCCCGTTTCTCACTCCCGTGCCGTATCGAGGAAAGCCGAACGAGCCCTCCTACATTCCTGTCATCGGAGCGCAGCTTGCCGCGTTGAAAGATCTGGAGGTGGCAGCGGTCGCTCAGGCGACGACCTCCAACGCCGCTGTGGTATTCGGCTTGCACGGTTGACGGCCCCCGGCAACGCCGCCGACGGGGGTGGTGTGCCCGGCGGCCGCCACGAAGGTGAGGGGGCCACCAGGCGACCCCCGGGGCGGGCTGAGATTTCGGCGATGCTCAACGAGCACGGCATCTCGCCTTCGCGCTCGCTTGGGCAGAACTTCGTCGCGGACCCGAGCCTGGTGGAGAAGGTGGTTCGACTGGCACGAGTCGGTCGGGGTGACCGCGTCGTCGAGATCGGGGCCGGACTCGGCTCGCTCACCGTGGCGCTGGCAGGTACCGGCGCGCAAGTGCTCGCGCTCGAGATCGACCGTCGGCTCGATCCCATACTCAGGGGCATCGTCGAGCCGCTTGGAGTCAGAGTTCTCCTGGGCGACGCGATGTCCTGTGACTGGGCCGACGTCCTCGGACCACTTGACGACGGGCGGGACTGGGTTCTCGTCGCCAACCTTCCCTACAACATCGCCACGCCGCTTGTCGCCGACCTCCTCGCCGGCGTGCCGTCGATTGCTCGCATGGTCGTGATGGTGCAGAGAGAGGTTGCCGAGCGCCTCGTGGCAGGTCCCGGTTCCCGCACCTACGGAGCCGTCTCGGTGCGAGTGGCCTACTTCGCCGAGGCGAGAATCGTCGGGAGGGTCTCGCGTGACGTCTTCGTGCCGCGTCCCAACGTCGAGTCGGCGCTTGTCGAGCTCGTCCGGAGGGACGTGCCTGCCGTTCCTCCGGAGGTCGCCAGCTTCGCCGAGATCGACGCACTGGTCCGAGCGGGCTTCTCCGGGAGGCGCAAGATGCTCCGCCGGTCGCTCTCAGAGATCGTGAGCAAGGAAGCCTTTGCCGCCGCCGGAGTGGACTCCGCGTGCCGCCCGGAGGAGCTTGGTGTCGTGACTTGGGGCAAGCTGGCGCAATGCAAGAGGCTGATCGAGACTCAGGACGCGTTGAAGCAGGGCCCGGCACCGCCGCCCTCAGGGCACCGGCGAAGCTGACACGCAGGCTCGCTGTCCTCGGAACACGACCGGACGGCTACCACCTGCTCGAGGCCGAGATGGTGACCGTCAGCCTCGAAGACGAGATCGAGATCTCGGAGGGCTCCGGCCTTGAGGTAGTCGATGAGATCGGCTGGAGCGGAACGGGAGTGCCGCTTCCTTCTGGCCTCGCTGGTGTCGGGTCGAACCTGGTGGGCCAAGCCCTGAATGCGGTCGGGCTCTCCGCGCGGGTACGGCTCCGCAAGCGGATTCCAGCAGGCGCAGGTCTCGGCGGAGGTTCGGCAGACGCGGCAGCGGTGCTGCGCTGGGCTGGGTGCGACGATACCGGAGTCGCAGTTGCCTTGGGGGCAGACGTGCCGTTTTGTGTGCGGGGAGGCCGGGCGATGGTGCGCGGTGTCGGCGAGATCGTCGAGCCGCTCGAATACGAGCGCCGCGACATCTTGCTGGTCGTCCCGCCGCTGGCCGTGTCCACTCCGGCTGTCTATGGTGCCTGGGACTCGCTCGGCGGACGCACGGGAGGGCGAGGCAACGACCTCGAGGCGGCCGCGCTCAAAGTCGAGCCTCGGCTGGCTTGGTGGAGGGACCTTGTAGCCAAGGTGAGCGGAGTCACTCCGCGCCTGGCTGGGAGCGGCGGTACCTGGTGGCTGGAGGGCACCAAGGCCGAGATGTCCGGACTGGTAGCGCCCCTGTCAGCGGCCATCCTCGCCGCGGGAGAGTCAGCTCTCGTACGCCCCGTCGTCACGGTCCCGTCGTCGTGAGCAAGGCGGGATCGGAGATTGCCCCTACTTACCGGCAGCCCTACGCTGCCAGCGCGTGCGCTTCAGCATCTTCTTGTGCTTCTTCTTGCGCATGCGCTTACGGCGCTTCTTGATGAGAGAACCCATGGCGTGGGTGAGGATAGCCGCTTCGGAGAGCCCGGTCGTCCACTTCGTGAGATCGCGGTCGCTGAGGCGGCATCTCGAAGAGATCAAAGCGGGGCAGTGCGAGTGGCTTCGAAGCGAGAGCGCTCCTCGCTCGAAGGCGGCTCGGGACACCCGCAGGTTGTGCGAGGCTGGTGAGGTGGCGACGGGCAAGTCCTCGTGCCGCCTACCTTTGGCGGGTAGTTCAATCGGCAGAACGCCTGACTTTGGATCAGGAGGTTGGAGGTTCGAGCCCTCCCCCGCCAGCTACAAAAGTCCAGTTCAGAGGCTATATGTGGATGGCTGGCGAGCTCCAGGCGGCCGGTGCCGATCTCGGGCTCTTCACCCGGAGGCACCGCGACCCGGAGTCGACGCCAAGTTGGCGGGCGACGCGGCACTCCATGTTGCGATCACCGGGATCCTCCGGCCTCAGCCCAGGCCGAATCGCTCATCTCCAAGACCGAGAACCGGGACCCGACGTGCCTGCACCGCGGACACGAGGGCGGGAGGGCCCGCTCTCGAGCCGGTAGCTGCATAGGGCAGAAGGCGCTCTCAGATCACGAGGACGCCTCGAGGGGTGCCGGGACGGGAATGGTCTGTGCCCGGGCTCGGCATGCATCGTCGTCGATTGCCGCGCGCAGAACGGCGTCGGCGGCCTGGAGTTGCCCGGGAGCGACGCGGAGCGCCAGTGCTCGGTCGAGCGAGGTGATGACGTCGACAATGGCGCTCCCGTAGGCACGACCGGCCTCCGAAAGGATCACGTTGAGCTTCCGGGCGTCGCCGGCATCGGGCGCCGTCACTGCATACCCGCGCGCCTCGAGGTTGGAGGCGACCTTGCGCGCCGCCTGGCGCGTGATCCCGAGCAGGTCGCCGAGCTCGCCGACCGGTCGGGGGGCTCCGAGGAGCAGACGTACGCTGGCCGCGTCGCTCACGCGGTAGGCAGGGAAGCCTCGTGCCTCGAGCTCGATCGCCATCTTCTTCGTCCATCTCTGCCGCGCGAGCGCCAGGAGGTCGCCGAATCGGTAGTCAGGCGTTGCCGGCTCAGCCATCACTGGCTACCATACCGATATGCAACCGAGTTGCCTATCAGTCAAATCGGTCTCGGCTCGGCTGCTCGCCGGCAAGCGGGCCCGGCCATGATGCTCGTCGGGGCATCGTTGATCATCGCCGGGCTGAGTGTCGGTGTGGCGAGCCTCGTCGCCCTCCACCTGCTCCCGACGGGCATGTCACTGCTGCGCAACGCCGTCAGCCAGTATGGCATCACCGCCTACCGCGCCGGCTAGAGGATCCAGCTCCTCGCGTACGCGCTCGCTGCTGGCGGGGCGGCGCTGGGGATCGGTGCCCTGCCAGGATCGGTCGGGGCTGCGGTTGCGGTCGCATGTTGCATCGTTTTCGCGGTTGCTCGCGCTCTCATCAGCTGGTTCCCGATGGACACGCCCGGCAGCCCGCGGACGCCCACTGGTCGCCGCCACGGCCTGCTCGCCGCAGCGGCCTTTGTCGCCGTCACCCTTGACAGCTCCCGCCTATCCGCTCTCCTCGATCGCGACGGGCCCCACCCCGCGATTGCCACGACCAGTTCGGTGCTCGCCGCCGCTATGGGGGCCTCGCTGCTCACGATGGCCCTCAGCGGTCAGTTCGGGCTGCACTACTTCCGTGCAGTCGAGCGCGTCTTCTACGCCCTGATGACGACGTGGCTCGTCGCCGTTGCAATGCTGCTCGTCGCTCGATCGCCTGCGTCGGTGCCCGTCTCGGACATCGTCCCAGGGGCACCTGCGGGTCACGCGCAGGAAGGCAGACGCTAGGAAGGCGATGGAGGTAAGCAGGTGAATACAACGCTCGCGACTGGAACGCCAGCGCGGGACATCGTTCCGCAGCTTCTTCGGCTCGGGCGCGCCCTGCGGCGGCCACATGAACGAGCAGGCTGCAGGACTGGCCTCGCGCTCGCGAGGAGCCCTAGGCGTGCCCAAATGCGCTCTCGTGGCGACGGCACCGGACGCCGTGATGGTGCATTGTGCATTGCGCTACCAGGGATGTCGAATCTGTGATCGTGCCGAGCCTCGCTCAGTCGACATTCTGCGAGGGGCCTTGACCACGAGCGCTGTCAGGCGTATCCTGACAGGGCAATCCAAAAGGCTACCCTGACTGTCGTGACCGCTAGGAGGAGACGA
>JAKACA010000025.1 GCA_021796455.1 Actinomycetes bacterium | reverse complement strand
ATCGAGGCGTGTCAACTTCTTCCAATCCACTTCTTCCCCTTCCACCCCGTAAGCAGCTCACACCCGCTCGGCGGGCGCACGTGCTGCAGCTCGTATGCCGCGAGCCACAATCGCCCCAAAGCTGACGGCAGCAGTGAACCTACATGCGGCGATCGAGAAGAGCATCGGGGGTGACCCCTCATTGTTAGGTATGCCCACATCGGGCGAGGCGTATCTCGTCAAGCCTGGAGGGAAGCTGGGGCGCGTGGTTTCTGGCCTCTGCAGGGAGCCGCCCCCGCCCGGGAACTTGTAAGCCGGCATCTCCACCTCCCGTCGCACCGACAGGCAAGAGGCATCCCGCCCGCGCGCGAGTCTTGTGAAGTGGGCAAGGACGACTCGACTAGGCGCCAGGGCGCAGTGGCCCACCAGACACCCCTGGCCCGGTTCGACGATCTGCGTAACGGCACCGCCATCGTGTTCGACCCGCCGCCGGACCCTTCGCAGATCCTCGTGGCAAGTCAAAGTGACGAGGTCGTGCCCGTGCTCAGCGCTGTGGAGGCGGCGACCGCGTCCGGTACATGGGCCGTCGGTTTCGTGGCCTACGAGGCGGCATGCGGGCTGGATCCGAGCCTGCAGACGCGGACGGCGAGGTCGGACGAGGCTTTCCGCGAGCTCCCTCTCGCATGGTTCGCCCTCGTCTCAGAGCCGCGAGCGGTTGCAGCCGTAAGGGCCCGCTCGGGTCCGGAGAGGCCCTACACGGTCACAGCTTGGGAGGCCGACTGGGATAGGTCAGGATACGAGGACAAGGTCGCCTCGCTGCGCAAGCACATCGGCGCGGGAGACACCTACCAGTGCAACCTGACCGTACGGCTGCGCTCTCGTGCCGGCGGCGACCTTTACGGGCTCTACGAGGACCTCGCGCTTGCCCAACGGGGAGCGCACTGCGCCTATATAGACGCTGGTCGTTTCGTCGTCGCGAGCGCCTCGCCGGAGTTGTTCTTCGACTGGCGGGGCGATCGGATCACGACGAGACCCATGAAAGGGACCGCCCCCCGCGGCCGCTTCCCGGCCGAGGACCAGGCCCGGGCGGAGGCACTGGCCGGCTCGGCCAAAGACCGGGCCGAGAACCTGATGATCGTCGACCTGCTGCGAAACGACCTCGGCAAGTTGGCCACATGGGGAAGCGTCGAGGTGCCCGCGCTCTTCGAGGTCGAGCAGTACGAGACGGTCTTCCAGCTCACCTCGACGGTCACGGCCCGGCCGCGGCCCGCCACCACGCTCGTAGACGTCTTCCGCGCGCTCTTTCCCTGCGGCTCGGTCACCGGAGCACCGAAGAGGCGGACCATGGATCTGATTGCCGAGGTGGAGGAGAGCCGCCGCGGCGTCTACTGTGGCGCCGTCGGCGTCGTCGCTCCCCCCGGTACCAGGTGCGTGGGAGCACCCTTTCATGCTCGCTTCAACGTTGCGATCCGCACGGTGGTCGTGGATCGCGTCACCGGCGACGCTGTCTATGGAACCGGCGGAGGTATAACCTGGGACTCGACTGCGAGCTCGGAGCACGCGGAGCTCATGGACAAAGCTGCCATCCTCGATCTCGAGAGAGAGGAGTTCTCTCTCATCGAAACGATGGGGTTTCGTCCCTTCGAAGGAGTGCGGAACCTTGCGGCCCACCTCGCCCGTGTCGAGGCATCGGCGGCCTACTTCGGCTTCGCCTTCGACCCATCGCGCGTGCGCAGGGTCTTGCACGATGCCCTTGGCGGCATCAAGGAAACCCGACGCGTGCGGCTCGTAGTCCGTCGTGACGGCGAGCCGGTGGTGGAGCTGGCACCGATGCCGAGCCCTCCGGACCGTCCCGTGACCCTCGCCGTCGATCACGAGCCTGTCGACTCAGCCGACGTTCGGCTCTTCCACAAGACGACCTGGCGCAGTATCTACGAGGTGCGCGCCGCCCGCCACCGCGAAGCCGATGATGTGGTCCTCGTGAACGAGAGCGGTCAAGTCACCGAGACGACGATCGCCAACCTGGCTCTACGACTGGACGGCCGGTGGTGGACGCCGCCTTTGGAGGCAGGCTGCCTGCCTGGGGTAGAGCGGGCTCGTCTCGTCGAGGCCGGCGAGCTGACCGAGCGGGCTCTCACCGTCGGCGATCTTCATCACGCCAGTGGCATCGCCCTTGTCAGCTCGCTGCGCGGATGGCGAGAGGCAAGGCTATTGCCCTGAGACCCTCACAGCAGGCTCTCGCGCCACGCCTCATAAAGAGATGCATAGTGACCGGAGCGCTGAGCGAGCAGCTCGCCGGGCGGGCCGTCCTCGACGATGCGGCCGGCCGCGAGCACGAGCACGCGGTCGGCGATCTCGACGGTCGAGAGGCGGTGGGCGATGATAAGGGCCGTTCGCCCCGAGAGCACGGTCGCGAGCGCCGACTGGACCTGTCGCTCCATCGGCGCGTCGAGCGACGAGCTCGCCTCGTCGAGGATGAGGACTGCCGGATCGGCGAGAAAGGCCCGGGCCAGAGCGATCAGCTGGCGTTGGCCTGCTGAAAGGCGGGAGCCTTGCTTTCCGACGTCACTGTCGTAGCCGCCCTCGAGCGACTCCGCGAAGGAGTCGAGGCCGACCGCCTTGGCGGCGGCTTCGATCTCGGACTGCGAAGCGCCGGGGGAGCCGAAGGCGATGTTCTCGGCGATGGTGCCGGAGAAGACGAAGCTCTCCTGGGTCACCATCGCGACGGCTCGGTGCAGCTCGGTCTCCGCAAGGTCTGTGAGGGGGACTGCGTCGATTGCGACCTCTCCGTCGAGCGGGTCATAGAAGCGCGCGAGCAGGCGCGCGACGGTGCTCTTGCCTGCCCCGGTAGCTCCAAGCAACGCGACCGTCTGCCCGGCGGGAATGTGCAGGTCGAAGCCCGAGAGCACGTCGATGCCGTCGCGATAACCGAAACGGACGTTGTTGAAGTCGACCCTGCCGCGCCACCCACCTGCTGGCGGTGGTGCGCCGTGCGCCGGCATCGGAACGCCGGGACGCTCGTCGAGCACACCGGCGAGCTTCTCGAAACCGGCTGCCGCGGCCTGGAACGAGTCGTAGAACTGGCTCACCTCGGCGAGTGGCTCGAAGAAACGACGTAGGTACAAGACGAAGGAGGCGAGCACCCCGACTTGCATCGCGCCATCGATCACCCGCACACCGCCATAGAGCAGGACGGCGGCGGTCGTGAGGTTGCCGATGAGCACGATTCCGGGCCAGTAGACGCCGAGAAGCTTGAAGGACCGGCTCATCGAGAGCCTGTAGCCCTCGGACAGCTGTCCGAATATCTCGTCGTTGCGTGCCTGGCGGCGAAAGGCGTGCACCGCCCGGATCCCGCGCAATGACTCGGTGAACTGGACGATCACGCGGGCCATCGCGGTGCGGTTGTTCCGGTAGGCAGCACTTGACTCCCGCTGGTACCAGCGCGTGAGGAACCATAGCGGGACGAAACCCGAGAGACAGACAAGACCGAGCGGCAGGTCCAAGACGAGAAGGACGACGCCTACTCCAACGATGGAGAGCACCGCGTTGACGAGCGTGTCGAGGCCGAGGGCGAACATCTCGTTGATCGACTCGAGGTCAGAGGTGAGCCTGGCGATCATCCTGCCCGTCGTGTAGTGCTCGTGAAAAGCCAGGCTCAGCTGCTGGAAGTGGGCAAAGACGCGCTCACGCAGCTCCAGCAGGATCTCCTGGCCGACCCTGCCCGATCCTGCCACGAAGACGCGATAGAGCAGCGCCTGCAGGAGAGCGCACGCGACGATCGCTGAAGCGATTGCGGCGATCGGGACGTAATCGCCTCTTCGCACCGCCGGGATGCCGATGTCGATGCCGATCCCGACGAGATAGGGAATAGCTGTCGCAGCGAGGTTGGACAAAAGGACAGCGGTCGCCACTCCGATGAGTGCCCGCCGGTGCGGTGCGCCGAGAGAGCCAAGGAGATGGCGAGTCCGGCGCCTGAGCAAGCCCGTCCAGGCGAGCGGGATCTCCTCGACCTCCTCCGCGGCGATCCCGTGCCAGCTCTCGACTGTGCTCATGACGCCGTCGTCGTCGTGTCTCTCTCGACGGAGAGCACCGCGGCGTAGTCGGGCCGGTTCATCAGCTCGTGGTGGGTCCCGGCGGCGACGAGCGTGCCTTCTTGCAGGAGGGCGACGCGGTCGGCGAGGGCCACCGTGGAGGGTCGATGCACGACCAGCAGGCCAGTCATCGTGGGCAGCACTCGGGCGAGGCTCTCCTCCACCAGTGCCTCGGTGCTGACATCGAGTGCGGAGAGCGGATCGTCGAGGACGAGAACCGACGGGCGCGCGACGACGGCCCGGGCAAGAGCGAGGCGCTGACGCTGGCCCCCGGAGAGCGAGAGCCCCTGCTCGCCAATTCGCGTGTCGAGATCCCATGGCAAGTCTCTGACGAAACCAGCTTGGGCCATCTCCAGGGCTTCCTCGATCTCGTCGTCGCAAGCTTCGCTTCGGCCGAGCACGAGGTTCTCTCGCACGCTCATCGAGAACAGGACGGGCTCTTCGAAGACCATGGCGACATGGCGGCGGAGCGATTCGATCTCGAGGTCCCGGATGTCCCTTCCATCGAGGGTGATCCTGCCCGCGGTCACGTCGTACAGCCGAGTCGTGAGCGACACGAGCGTGCTCTTGCCTGATCCCGTGAGGCCGACGATCGCGACCGTCTCGCCTGGTTCGATCACGAGGTTCACGTCTCGGAGCACGGCCGCACGAGTCCCGGGGAAGGTGAAACCGACGTGCTCGAATGCCAGCCGCCCCTTCGCGCTCGGCAGCGCAACTGCCCCAGGCCGGTCCCTCACCGTGAGCGGGGCGTCGAAGATCTCACAGACACGATCAGCAGCCGTCGCCGCCTCCTTCGCCATCGAGAGGATCCAGCCGAGATCGATTATCGGGAACTGGACGAGGACGAGGAGGGTCGTGAACGCGACGAGGGCGCCGACCGAGAGCGAGCCGTGGGCCACGGCGATGCCACCGACGAGAACGGCAGCGGCCATGGTGATGTTAGGGATAAGGGTCAGCCAGCCCCAAAAGCGGGCCCGGAGACGGACCATGTCCAGAGCCGAGCCCCGTAGCACCCGCGCGGAGGATCCGAATCGCTCCTGCATGAGCGGCCCGCGGCCGAAGGACTTCACGACCCTCATCCCGGTCGCGGCTTCCTCTGTCAAGGTGGCGAGGTCTCCCTGCTGGTCCTGGAGCTGCCGCGAGATCCGTGAGTAGCTCGCGCCGAAACGCTTGGCCAGGAATATCACCGGGAGGGTGGTGAGCACCGAGATGACACCCAGTGGGGGGTAGGTCACAATCAGCAATGCCATGACGGCGATGTACTGCAGGCCGTCGACGATGAAGAAGATCGCACCGAAACCGAGGAATCGTCTGATAGTGCCGAGATCGGTCGTCGTTCGGGAGAGCAGCTGGCCGGTCTGCCACCTATCGTGGAACTCGACCGGAAGCTCTTGCAGGCGCGTGTACAGCCCGTCGCGTATCTCCCGCTCGATCTTTAGCACCGCGACCGACTGAACCTGGCGACGGGCCACTATGAGGCCGGCCTCGAGCAGCCCGAGGCCAAGAGCCGCGAGGAACATCGGCACGAGCGCGGCTCGGTCACCGTGCCTGATAGGTCCGTCGATGACTGCCTCGAGCACGAGAGGGATAAGCGTGCTTGCAGCCACTGCCAGAGCTGCGCAAGCGAGCATGAAGAGCATCTGGCGGGAGTAGGGGCGCACGAATGACCTGAGCCGCCAGAGCGACCGGTACGAGCCCGCGTCCTGCTCAGGCTCAGCTTCGGTCATGGCAACGACGCTACCAATCGGTACAGCTACTGCAGCACGAGGTGGCTGTCACATGCCGGGGATGACCTAGGGATCCGGCCGTTCGATCGACATCCTCGACGTGGATGGAGCGACTGGCCGGGCGGTCATCTTGGCAGTCGCCTCGACGGCCTTGATCTCCTCGGGCGGCTGCTTGGTGAACACGAAGGTCTCGTAGATGACGAACTTGACGACGAAGAAGGCTGCTGACACCGCCAGGAACGCCGCAGTGGTGAACGCCACCTGCCCGCCGCGGTCATCGACCAGCCGTCGCGCCCAGTCCTCTGCCCAGTGGGTGACGACGGCCGACACGACGAAGCTCGAGAGTGCCACCGTCATGTAGAGGAGTATCTCGGCTCGCCTGTCGCGGCCGCGGCGATCTCGCCAGGCCCAGCGCCGGTTGAGGATGTAGTTGGGTATCGCACCACCGACGAAACCCACGGCCGAAGCGATCGTAGTACCGGTATGTCCCCACCCGAGCGCTGCGGCAAAGCCAGCTTCGCTCACGATGATCGCGACTACCGACCCAGCGCTGTAGCCGGTGACTCTTCTCACGAGTGGATGGCGGAGAAAGGGGTGCTCCATCCAGCGCTGGATCTTTGCAGAGGCTGTCACGGCGACGGCGGGTGTGGGCTCATGTCTTGTGGAATTTCCGCTCCCGGCATCGTGCACGGCCTCAATATGGTTTATATCACTATAGGCGACCAGGCTCTGTTGTTCAGGTCCACGCCACCGAGTTGGTCACCTGGCCAGCATGACGGCAACAAAGCCTGCGTAGGCAACTATGATCGCCGTGCCTGCCCGGCGGTCGAGGCCCCGTCCTGCATAGGAGAGGCCGAGAGCGAGCAGTGTGAGCGCTCCGTAGGAGAAGGTTACCGCAAGCCCATGAGCGGAGAGCCTGGCCAAGCCGACGAAACTTGCCGGCAGGAAGAGCCCGGCGAGCACGTTGAGGGTGTTGCTGTGCATGGTCTCGCTCAACAGGGCAGCTCCCCGGCCGCGCCTGGCCAGGAAGACTCCAGCGACAGCGTTTGGAAGGCTCGTGACACCGGCAAGCACGAGAGCTCCGATGATGATCTCGGAGACGCCGAAGTGCTCTCCTATCGCAGAGGCCGACCGCTCCATCGCCGCGCTCGCCACGATGATGGCGGCGACGCTGCCGAGAGCAACGGCTAGGTCGGACCGCCCCCGCGGGAGGGGGCCGATGGCGGCTGACAGCTCCTCTTCCTCCTCGTGCACCGCGGCGCGCAGCCAGCCAACCGCGCGCGCTGGGATGCCGAGGCGCAGGAGCAACGGTTCCGAGGCGGCCGAGAGGACGAGGTAGACGACCACGGCGACTGCCACGAGGGCCAGAGCGACAGGGGCACCGGTACTCGCCGTGACGGAGAGGATCGTCACGATCGCCACGAAGATCGCGAGGCTTCCCTCCAAGAGCACGACCCGCCGGTGGAGCGCGATCCGCTTCGCCGCGATAGATCCGAGACCGAGGAGGGCAGCCACGTTGAAGGCGTTCGAGCCGAGCACGACCCCGATGCCGATCGTCTTCTGGCCATGGTAGGCGGCCGTGACGGCCGAGGTGATCTCCGGGGAGTCCGCGGCGAGGGCGACAGTCAGTCCGAGAAGTGCTTCGGAGATGCCGAGCCTGCCGGCCAGTCGTTCGATGCGACTGACGAGGATTGCGCTTGCTGTGAGGCTCACGAGAGCGCCGGCGACGAACTCGGCTACATCGGATCCGACCAAGAGCGCTATTAGATCAGATCCTTGCCGGCCGGGTCCCTCTGCCAAGTCGTCGGCCCAGGCGCGCTGGCGGCAGGCAGGCGGCCCGAGTTGACGCGGCAGTCTGTATTGACTACACAGAGGTTCCTCGTCGGGGATAGCGAAGGAGCCGGGCACCATGGGACTTAGCACACCGGGAGTCGCGGCCACGAGGCGGAGGATATTGAGGCTCGCGACAGGCGCGGCATCAGCAACGCTCCTCGCAGTTGGCACCCCTGCCATCGCGATGTTCTCCAACGCCGCGCCGGCCTCGGCAGCCGCGGCGCCTGCGGCGACATTGGTGGTGAAGATCGCGAACCGCCCCGCGGTGCCCGCGGGCGCCTTCCTGCTCGGTCGAGTCGCTCCCTCGCGCGAGATTGTCGGCGATGTCGCGCTTCGCCCCCGAGACGCGGCTGGGCTGAACGCGTATGCGACCGCAGTCTCGACACCGGGCTCGTCCTTGTATCACGACTATCTGACAGTCGCGGGCTTCGACGCCAAGTTCGCTCCCAGCCCCGCCACGGTCGCTGCCGTCGAGGACCAGCTCCGCGCCGGGGGCCTTAGGATCACCTCTGTCTCTCGCGACGGACTGCTCGTCGGGTTCAAAGGATCGGCGACCCAGGCCGAAGATACTTTCCACACGGCCATCGAGCAGTACCGGCTCAGCAGTGGTCGCACCGTCTTTGCCAACTCTCGAGCCGTTGCGCTGCCGGGAGCCGTTGCGCCAGCTGTCGAGGCTGTCATCGGGCTCAACAACCTCCTCGTGCCAAATTCCGGGCCGATCGCTCGCGCGACGGCCGGCAATGGGACCGTGACGAAGGTGAAGGCCCGGGCTTTCGTGGCACCGGCGGGCTCGGCCAACGCCTGTGCGGCCGCGTCCTCGACTGCGACCGCCGACAACGGGCTGACGGCGACCGATGTGGCCTATGCGTACGGGCTCGACCCGCTGTATGCAGCCAAGGACTTCGGGCAGGGCCAGACGATCGCGGTGCTCGACCTCTACGGCTACAGCAGCTCTGATCTCGCGAGCTTCGACAACTGCTACTTCGGCAAGTCTGAAGGCGCCCAGGTGCTGGCGAACGACTCCTACACGAGCGTGGACAGTGGTGCCCAGCCCGGCAACGGCACCGGAGGATCGGCCGAGACCGAGCTCGACGTCGAGACCGTGAATGCCTATGCCCCACAAGCCAAGGTTGACGTCTTCGAAGCCCCGGCCACCAACTCTGGCTTCCTCGACGCCATCGCCGCGATGACCGCAAGCAGCGCCAAGATCGAGACGATCTCCTACGGCCAGTGCGAGCAGACGGCCCAGGTCGACCTACCGGGCTATATCCAGGAGGAGAACTACCTCTTCGAAGAGGCCGCGGCGATCGGCAAGACAGTCTTCGCCTCGTCCGCCGACAGTGGCAACGACACCTGCTCGGCCGGCAGCGGAGGTCCCGCGCAGCCGGTCCTCTCCGCCAGCGACCCAGCCTCCCAGCCCTTTGTCACGGGGGTAGGCGGCACGAGCATGACAGCGGCGACAGATCCGCCGACCGAGACGGTCTGGAATGACGGCGGTGCCGGCGGTGCCGGCGGGGGAGGGCTCTCCTCTATCTGGCCGGAGCCGGCCTGGCAGGCCACTTCCAAGGTGCCCGGAATTAGCAACCAGGCGGTGATCGCCGCGGCCGATGCCGTCGAGGGCGGCAATTTCTGCCAGGCGACCTACGGGCCGTCTACCAACTGCCGAGAGGTGCCCGATGTGAGCGCCGAGGCCTCGCCGAATATCGGCGGCTTCCCCGTCTATCTTGACGGGGCCTGGAACCAGTACGGCGGCACGTCGCTGGCCAGCCCGACGTGGGCGGCCATCACCGCCGATATCAACTCGACCCCGAGCTGCGTCGCCGCAGGCGGTGTCGGTTTCGTCTCACCGAAGCTGTACGCGATCGCCTCTGTTCCCCAGGAGTACGCCGCTTCGTTCAACGACATCACTCTTGGCAACAACGACAACTTTGGCGTCGCGGGCGGCCTTTACCCCGCGACGGTCGGCTACGACATGGCAAGTGGTCTTGGAACTCCGAGGGTCACAGGTGCCAACGGGGCGAGGGGCCTCGCGTACTATCTCTGTGCCGCTCCGGCTGTGAGCCCGCCGACGGTCACGAGTGTCACCCCGCCAGCCGTCGCGGTGTCGCCGAGCGGGATCGCCACCGGAACGACGCTCATGGTGGACGGATCGGGCTACCTCTCGGGAACTACCTCAGACGTAGTCGGGGTGAGCGTGGGAGGAGTCAGCCTCCCGAGCTCCGACTGGAGCGTGGAGAGCAACGCGGCGATCTCGGTGACCCTCCCGACGGCTCTCGCGGCCAGTGAGATTGGCAACGGTGGTGCCGGTGACGGTACCGGCACCTATGACGTTACGGTGACACTTACCGGAGGAGCCACAAGCGCGCCGAGCGCCGCCGCGAGCCTCGTGCTCTACAACTCAGGCACGGTCGCGAGCAGTTCGACTCCCGTCGTCGCCGGCACATACCCGAGCGCCGGCGGTGATGCAGGTGGCTCCCCCGTGACGATCTACGGCTCGGGGTTCGCCGAGGGCACCGTGTCCTCCGTTACCTTCGGCGGAAAGCCTGCCGCGAGCTTCACGGTGACGAGCGACAACACGATAGAGGCCGTCACACCGCCGCTCGGGGCGAGCCCGACGTCATGTGTCGCAGGCGACAACGCCGCCACAGGCGTGTGCCAGGTCGAGGTTCAGGTGACGCTGTCTGATGGCGCCTCGAGCTCGGAGGCGACCATCCCCCTCGAGTACAGCGGCGCCGCGCCGTCACCGACCTCGACGACTTTCACTCCCGGCCTCAACCCTGCGCCGACCGAATTCGACTACGAGCCCGCGCCAACGATATCGAGCATCAGCTATGTCAACGGACCCAATCAGGCCAGCGAGGCCGGGGGTACCCAGGTCGAGATCCAGGGCACCGGCCTCGGGGCGCTCGGGCTCGAATGGGTCAACGTCGGCTCCTACCTCAACAGCAACTCCGAGGTGGTGCCTACGTATTACAGCTCGACCGAGCTGCAGGTCTCGCTGCCAGCGGAGAAGGCGACGGCGACGACTCTCACAGAGCCCGTGACCGTACAGACCTACGGGAGCCCGAACTCGGCCCCGGGCGAGCCGCTCGCCGCGCTGGCGCCGAGCAACTCCCTCCTGGTCACATATGCCCCGACGCCAACTGTGACCAAGGTAACCGGGGGTGTCGCCAAGACGGGAAGCGTTCTGGCAGGACCGGTGAGCGGTGGGAGCCCCCTTGTCCTGACAGGCTCCGGTTTCGACTATGCCGCGGCCGTAGTCTTTCTTGATCAAAGGTACGGCTTCCCCACAGTCCAGTACTCGATCGACGTCGTATCGAATACGAAGATCGAGCTCCTTACACCAGCGACCCTCACGGGTGTCTATAGCATCGAGGTCTGCAACCCGTCGGGCTGCTCCGGCCCCTCGGCAGCTGCCTTCACTTTCTATCTCCCAGGCAATCCCAGCCTCTCCTCAGACACCCCGACGTCGGGCAAAGCCGGTACGAAGGTGACGCTCACCGGCTACAACCTTGGCTACATAGCGGCCGTGTACTTCGGCTCGGTCAAAGCCAAGACCTTCAGCCAGTCATCGGTCTTCGAGTCCGGCACCAACTATGGACTGACAGTGACTGCGCCGCCAGGGACCGCGGGTTCGAGGGTCGATATTCGCGTCGAGACGGTCGAGAGCCTTGCAACGGGCTCCGGGCTGAGCCCGGTCAACCCCGGGGTGACATTTACCTACGCGAAGGCCAAGAAGAAGCGGTAACCGCTGGGCTCCTCACCGGCGCACGCTCTGGCAGGTGCCGGTGAAGCGCTCTGCCCGGTGGTCGGCGACGAGCATTCAGGAGACTCAACGTGAAAGGCCTTGCGCTCGAGTCCGAACCAGCCGAGGTGGGCATGGACCCTGCCCGGCTCGCGCGGATCGACCGGCACTTCCGGCGCTATGTCGACGACGGGCGACTTCCCGGGTGGCAACTCGTGCTCACAAGGGCAGGCAAGGTCGTCCATCTCTCTGCCTATGGGATGCGGGACCTCGAAGCGGGGGCTCCGATCGAGCCGGACACGCTGTACCGCATCTACTCGATGACGAAACCCATCACATCGGTTGCCGCGATGATCTGCTACGAGGAGGGACTGTTCGAGCTGACAGATCCAGTCAGCCGGTTCATTGACTCCTTCGCAGGCGTGAGGGTGTTCAAGGGCGGCTCCGCGGTAGCGCCTTACACCGTGCCTGTCTCCGAGCCTGTTCGCATCTGGCACCTGCTCACTCACACGGCCGGTCTCACATACTGGTTCCACTTTGCCCACCCGGTTGACGCGATGTACAGGGCGGCAGGGTTCGAGCCCGGGAATGGGCCAGACAGAGATCTTGCGACCTGCTGCGACAGCTGGGCCGGGCTTCCGCTTCTCTTCGAGCCAGGCACTGCATGGAACTACTCTGTGGCCACAGACGTGCTCGGGCGCCTGATCGAGGTGGCCTCCGGCATGGCGCTCGACCGGTTCTTTGCCGAGAGGATCTTCGAGCCGCTCGAGATGGGCGACACGAAGTTCTTCGTCGAGGGGCCGGACGTCGAGAGGTTGGCAGCTCTCTACTCGCCTGACGGCGTAACGGGCAGGGCCCGCCTGAACAGCGAGCTCGGTCAAGGCGTGCTCCGCAGGCCGCCGTACCTGTCGGGCGGCGGCGGACTGGTCTCCTCGGCGCACGACTACCAACGCTTCGCCGAGATGCTGAGATGCCGGGGCGAGCTCGGCGGCGTCCGGCTGCTCGGACCGCGCACGGTCGACTACATGACGGCGAACCACCTGCCTGGAGGCGTCGACCTCGCCCGCTTCGGCACGGCGGTCGATGCCGCGGCCCCGGACTTCGGTCTTGGCTTCGGTCTCGGCTTTGGGGTTAACGTCGATCCGGTGGCTGCCAAGGTGCTGGCAGGCAAGGGCGAGTACTACTGGGGAGGCATGGCGAGCACGACCTTTTTCGTCGACCCGGGCGAGGAGCTTACGGCCGTGTTCCTTACTCAGCTCCTGCCATCGGGCACCTATCCCCTCCGCTCGCAGCTACGCCAGCTCGTCTATCAGGCACTTGTCGATTGAGCCAGGTGTCGTTTCGCAAGCAGGTCGCCCAGGATCGCGCAGACTCAGACCCGAAGCGGGTCGGCTATCGATTCGCCGGCCAGCTCAGAGCCCAGTTCACGCCAGCGCACGCCCCTCTCGGGACCGTGGCGCTCGTAAAGCTTCAGCTCAAGATGTAGGCCTGATCCTCTTCGAGCTCGGTGTCGAGACCCGCGAGCTCGAGAGAGTCCGGCACCCGTACCGGCTCGAAGTGGTCGAGGACCTTCAGGATGAGGAAAGTGGCACCGAACGCGTAGACCGCGACGAGGAGCGATGCCGCCACCTGCTTGCCGAGGAACGCGGCGTTTCCACTGAGCAGCCCACCGTGGTCCGTCGCGTTGATGGAGACTTCCGCGAACACGCCGAGAAGGATCGAGCCGAGAAGCCCTCCGACGCCGTGGACCGCCCAGACGTCGAGCGCGTCGTCCCACCTCATGTGATTGCGGAGCTCAACGGCCAGGTAGCACAGACCTCCCGCGAGGATTCCTATGACGAAGGAAGACCATGTAGGCACATAGCCAGCGCATGGCGTGATGCAGGCGAGGCCCGCGACCGCGCCGGTAAAGGCGCCGATGAGGCTCGGCTTGCCCAGCACCAACCAGCTTATTGCCGTCCAGGTGCACATTGCCGCTGAAGCGGCGATGTCGGTGTTGACGAAGGCATGTGCGGCGATTCCATTGGCACCGAGCGCGGAGCCGGCATTGAACCCGAACCACCCGAACCAGAGCAGTCCGGTCCCGAGCCCGACGAACGCGACGTTGTGCGGGGGCAGCTTCTCGCCCGGTGAGAGCTTTCGCGCGCCGACGACCCACACGGAGGCGAGAGCGGCGAAACCGGCACTCGTGTGGACAACCATGCCTCCGGCGAAGTCGAGCACGCCCCACTTCGCCAGGAAACCGCCACCCCAGATCCAGTGGACGATGGGAACGTAGACGAGGAGACTCCATACGACGAGGAATTTGAGGTAGCTCTTGAAATGCACACGGTCGGCGAATGCGCCCGTTATCAGTGCCGGGGTGATGATCGCGAACATCTCCTGGAAGCTGAAGTGAGCGAGAGCCGGAATATTAGGTGCCCAAGGGCCTGGCTTGACTCCGACTCCCCTGAGGAAGACCCAGGAGAAGTTACCGATGATGCCCCCCTCGTTGCCCGAGAACGCCAGCGAGTAGCCGACGGCCACCCAGATGACCGTCACCACTCCCATCGAGATGAAGCTCTGCATCACGATGGCGAGAAAGTTCTTCCTCCGGACCAGGCCCCCGTAGAAGAACGCGAGACCGGGCGTCATGACCATGACGAGTGCTGCACTGATCAGCACGAACGCAGTGTCACCGGTGTTGATCACGTTCACCACCCCTTCTTCGAGCGCGCGAGCGCTCACTTCGACCCTTTAGCTGCAGGCGGCCGTATCGATTGCGGATCTCGTGTCACCGCACCGCCCCCGGCGCAGCCTAGGGACCGATCCGGTCCCCGTATAGAGCCGAAGGTCCCGACTCGGCCGGCCGCAAAGGCGTCGGGCGGGAGCGGTCGGCACCGCGGCCGGGCTGATCGCGAACTGGTGCCGCGAGCCCCTAGCCTGACCGGGTGCACTCTCAGCCGCCCTCGGAGCCCCCCGTGCCTCTCCTCGTCCTCGGGAGAGCGGCGCGGAACATTGAGAGCTCGCGGTGAGCATCGATCATCTCGTCACTCAGTACGGGTACCTCGCGGTGTTCCTTCTCGTGATGATCGAGAGCCTGGGGATCCCCCTGCCCGGCGAGACCACCCTTGTCACCGCAGCCATCTTCGCCGGACAATCCCACTCACTTTCCGTCTGGTGGATATGGGTGATCGCCTCTGCCGGCGCGATCCTCGGAGACAGTGTCGGGTTCCTCATAGGTGACAAGGGCGGCTACCGCCTGGCGCTCCGCTACGGACCCAAGATCCGCCTGGACGCGGCGAAGCTCAAGGTCGGCCGCTACGCGTTTGACCGCTACGGCACCAAGATTGTCTTCTTCGGACGGTTCGTATCGATACTTCGCACCTACGCTGCGTTTCTCGCAGGCACCAATAGGATGCGGTGGCACAAGTTCGTGGTCGCGAATGCTGCAGGTGGCATCGTCTGGGCCGCGATCTACACGTTCGCGGCCTATCGGGCTGGCAGCTTCATGCGTCATGTCTCCGGCACCGTCAACATCGCGCTTGGCGGCGTCGCCCTGGTGGTCATCGTCGTCGTGCTCCTGCTTGTGCGGCACAAGACGAGGCGGATGATCGACTTGGCAGAGGCCGCCTATCCCGGACCGCTCGAGGCCCCTTGATCCGGTCCGGCCGACGCTGCGACCATCACGTGCGGCTCGTCCAGGAACGACGAGGGCGGGAAGGACGACCCGTACTGCCATGGGGCGCTTGGGCGTGTCCGGGATGTCTGCGAGATAGGAGATCAACTCGACGACGTCGTCGGGGAGGCGGTCAGCTCCCGGATCGCCATGACGACGCAGCGCTCGTGCGGTCGGCGGATCTGTGCCCGGGGCACGTCCGAGGCCGAGATCGATGCGGCCCGGGTGGAGAGCCTCGAGAATGCCGAATTGCTCAGCCACGACGAGCGGCGAGTGGTTCGGGAGCATGACGCCTCCGGAGCCGACCCTTATGGAGGATGTCGCGGCAGCAAGGCGGGCGATCAGGATCGGCGGGCTCGAGCTTGCGACCGCGGGCATGCCGTGGTGCGCGGCGACCAAGAACCGTCGGTACCCCAGGCGCTCGGCATAAAGCGCCAGATCCGTCGGCTCAGCGAGAGCGCGCGCAGGGTTTGACCCGCTCGCTACCGTCGCGAGATCGAGGACAGAGAGAGGCACCATATTGGGGACAACCTCGTACCGACCTGCTCGACTCCGGCTCTATGTAGGGGGTCACGCCGTGAGGCGCGAGATCCGGTAAAGATCTCGCCGTGAAACGACCTGCGCATTCCCGTTCGGCAAGTCAGCTCTCAGACGACCTTGCCGCCATCATCGGTGCAATGCCAGCCGCTGTGGTGCTTATTCGAGACGGGCGCAGCGTCGCCGAGGTGTCAGGTCGGTTCGCGTCGGTGTTCGGCCGGCCCCTAGCCGACCTGCTCGGCTCCGACCTCCTGCGATTCGTCGTCCCTGCCGATGCTGCCCTCGTGGCTTCTGTCATCCACGAAGCGCGGACTGCCGCGGGGGGCTCTGCCCCCGCAAGTGCCGTCGCCCGCTTCGAGCAGCCCGATGGGTCGCGCCATGTCGTAGAAGTGTCAGCCGCGCATCGAGCGGACGTTTCCGGCCGCGGTTCCACGGTGGTGCTGCTGAGGCCCCAAACGGTTTGGCACGGACTCAACGCGTCTCTGATCCCCCATGGCGGTCACGGCAGAGATGGCGAGCTCGCACCGGCTACCGCGAGCGTGCCGACTGCTGCACAAGTCGCGGTCATCCTGGCATCGATAGCGGGGTTTCTCGGCTGTGAACCGATCTCACACGATTGCTACTTTCTCCGGTCGAACGAAAGCTCCGGCGTGCCCGTGCTCTGGTCGGAGCCGGGGTCGGGTCCAGATGTACCCACCCTGGGCCCGTTCGAGGATGTGCTCGCGGGGCGAGAGCCGTCCCTGACAAGCGGTATAGCCTCGTTACCAGCTGATCTTCAGGAGTACGCCGGGCCAAGGCGCTACACAGCACTTAGGTGCGTACCGGTACGAGCCAGCCACCGCGACGGCATCGTAGGCTGTCTTGTCGGCTGGGACCGCAAGGAGCACACGCTCCCAGAGATGGTCGACATGACGTTTCGTTATGCGGCGGAGATAGCGTCCCTTGCGGCCGGTCGCACCGGTCTCCCGGCCGCCGCCCCAATGGCACCGGCGCTGCCGTGGCCCACAGACATAGACATCGTCACGGGGCTCCCACTCGAGCGGACTCTGGTCCGCTCTCTAGACGAGATGACAGCCTCGGGGCAGCGGCCGGGTCTCGTGTTCATCCGCCTCACAGCCCTGGCGGGACTAGCCGAGGCGCTCGGTGACTTCACCAGGGACCAGCTGATGCGGGTCGCGGCTCGCCGTGCCAGCTCACTCATCCGGATGACGGACGAGCTCTATCGCACGGGCGACGACGGGCTTGTCATCGTGTGCACGGGCGACGTGGACGGGACCCGGCTGGCCGAGATCTCCGCTCGTGTTCAAGAGCGGCTCGAGGTTCCGTTTCGAGTCGAGTCCGAGCCGCCTCTGGACGTCAAGGCCGTCGTCACCTCGCTTCACAGCCCGTCCAGCCCGCTCGGTGGCGCGGAGTTCCTTGCGGCCATGAGATCTCTAATGGTCTGATCGAGAGCTCGGGCACCACGCGATCAAGTGGCTCCGGCCGGCAGGCTCCCGCCAGGCGGTCTTCCCGACGACTCCGCCTTTAGGACAGCGAGCATCTCGGCGATCAGGTCACCCAGCACCCTGTCCTGCGCCTGCAAGTGCTCTTGTATCTGCGCCGCCTCGTGAAGTATTGCCTCGGCATCCTCATAGGTGTTCTCGGCGCGCCGGTCCGAGGAGGCCGCCTGCACATTCTGGCCGACGATGATGACTGACAGAAGGACCAACTGCAGGAACGTCTGCGCGATCCAGGCGATGATGCCCTCGCCCCCGGGCCTCAGTGCCTGCGGCAGGCCAAGAAGGGCGACAGCGGTGAAGACATAAGCGCACCACATGGATCCGACGGCGTTGGTGATCCTCACGGCCAGCCAGGCGTTGAACCTTGCCGCCTTGTTGCTCCGGTCGAGCTCGTCTCTCACTTTTGGCGGTGGAGCGATCCCGCCCTCGACGTGGAGACGGGTGCGCGGGTGGATGTGGTACTCGAAGATCGCCTTGAGGTCTCCGCGCTTTGTTGCCTTCGTCCCGGCGGTGTCGGTCATTGCGGCTCCCCTTGATCGTTCAGCTTCGCGACGATGCTCGGATCTGGCTGATGCCTTAGATTAGAAGCGGGCCTTCGAATTCTCGGGGATCATCTCCGGTCTCAGTTCCGTGACTGGTCCTTCGTCCTTGAATACCCGGGCTGGCACACCTACGGCCGTAGCTGAATTCGGCAAAGGCCTACAAGAGGCTGTGGAGGGAGTGCCTAGCCTCGTCTGCTTGAAATATCTCGAGCCAACGGGTCACGCCGGCGTCGATGATCTCCTGCTGATCGCTGACCCGGTAGGACCACGCGAGCGGAACGACGTCCCGAGAGGCGTAGCGGCCGTCCCGAGGTGACGGCAGCTTCGCCAGGCAGTACAAACTAGGTAGACAAAGGAGGCTGAATCATTATGCAGCTCGCCATGGTTGGACTGGGACGGATGGGAGCGAACATGGTCCGCCGGCTCATGGCCGCCGGACACCAATGTGTCGTCTACGACGTCTCGCCCGATGCTGTCAGATCACTCGAGCACGAGGGAGCCGAGGCCGCTCAATCGCTTGACGACTTGGTCGCCAAGCTGACCCCGCCGAGATCTGTGTGGATCATGGTGCCCGCAGCCATAACCGGCGACATGGTCGACCAGATCGCCGGCCGTCTGCAGCCCGGCGACATCATCATCGACGGTGGCAACTCCTACTACCGAGACGACATCGATCGAGCCGAAGCACTCCGGCCGAAGGGTATCCACTATGTCGACGTCGGCACGAGTGGGGGAGTCTTCGGGCTCGAGCGCGGCTACTGCCTCATGATGGGTGGGGACGAGGACGCGATCGACCGGCTCTCTCCAGTATTCACGACCCTTGCGCCCGGCATGGGGAGCGCGGAGCGCACTCCCGGGCGCAGTGGTGAGGCAAGCCCGTCCGAGCAGGGCTGGCTTCATTGCGGGCCCAACGGAGCCGGCCATTTCGTGAAGATGGTCCACAACGGCATCGAGTATGCGCTTATGGCCGCCTATGCCGAGGGGCTGAACGTCTTGAAAGGTGCAAATGCGGGGAGCGTCGCCGTAGAAGCCGACGCCGAGACGACTCCGCTACGAGATCCGAAGTACTACAGATACGACCTTAACCTGCCTGAGATCGCAGAGGTCTGGCGTCGCGGCAGCGTGGTGGCATCCTGGCTTCTCGACCTCACCGCGGCTGCTTTGTACGCCGACCCCGACTTGGAGCAGTTCGCAGGTCGCGTATCGGACTCGGGAGAGGGTCGCTGGACGAGCCTTGCCGCCATCGACGAGGGCATCCCGACCCCGCTGCTGACGACCGCGCTCTACGGACGTTTCGGATCCCGAGGGGCGGCCCTGTTTGCCGACAAGGTTCAGTCAGCGCAGCGCAAGGAGTTCGGCGGCCACGCCGAGAAGCCGCAGTGACGACTCTCCGGTCAGGCGACATAGGACGGCCAGGCGACATAAGCACCACCGCTGAGTGGCGAGCGCTCTCGGCTCACGCCGAGGAGATTAGGGGTGTGCATCTCCGCGAGCTGTTCGCGACCGAGCCCGACCGAGCCGCCGCCATGACCCTTGGCGCGGCGGACCTGGTGTACGACTACTCCAAGCACCGCGTCTCGGCTGAGACGATCGATCTCCTCCTCTCGCTGGCGGAGCGGGCCGGCGTCGCGGCTCGGCGCGATGCCATGTTCGCGGGCGAGCACATCAACGCGAGCGAGGACCGCGCCGTGCTCCATGTGGCGCTACGCATGCCCCGCAATTCCGTGCTCGTCGTCGGCGGACGTGACGTAGTGGCAGACGTCCATGCCGTCTTGGACCAGATGGGGGACGTCTCGGATCGGATCCGTGACGGAGGGTGGACTGGTGCCACCGGCAAGGCCATCACTCATGTCGTGAACATCGGGATCGGCGGCTCCGACCTCGGTCCGGCTATGGCCTATGAAGCATTGAAGGACTACGCGGACCGAGGAATTGCCTGCCGCTTCGTCTCGAACATCGACCCGGCCGATCTCTACGAGAACACCCACGACCTGGATCCGGCCACCACGCTCTTTGTCGTCAGCTCCAAGACATTCGCCACCCTCGAGACACTGACCAATGCGGCTGCGGCGAGGTCCTGGCTGTTGGACGGGCTCGGCCTTCGAGACGGTGACGCTGCCGTCGCCAAGCACTTTGTCGCTGTGTCGACGAACGAGGCAGCGGTGAGTGCCTTCGGCATCGACGCCGCCAACATGTTCGGCTTCTGGGACTGGGTCGGCGGTCGCTACTCCTATGACTCTGCCATTGGCTTCTCGCTCATGGTGGCCATCGGGCGAGAGAGGTTCGCGGAGATGCTGGCGGGTTTCTATGCCATGGACTGTCACTTCAGGGAAACTGCCGCGGCGCAAAACGTTCCCCTGATACAAGGGCTCCTCAACATCTGGAACTCGAACTTCCTTGGCGCGCAGTCGCACGCGGTGCTCCCCTACAGCCAACGGCTCGCCCGGTTGCCCGCTTACTTGCAGCAGCTGACGATGGAGTCGAACGGGAAGTCGGTCCGCCTCGACGGCTCGAAGGTCGACTACGACACCGGGGAGATCTACTGGGGCGAGCCCGGCACGAACGGCCAACATGCCTTCTACCAGCTCCTGCACCAGGGTACGCGGCTGGTCCCCGTTGACTTCATCGCGTTCGCGGAACCGAACCATGACCGTGGCAGTCAGCATGATCTGCTCCTGGCCAACTGCTTTGCCCAGAGCTCCGTGCTCGCGTTTGGTCGCAGCGCGGAGGAGGTGGAGGCCGATGGGACTCCGTCTCAGACTGTGCCGCACAAGATCATGCCAGGCAACCGTCCAAGCACGACCATCCTTGCCCCGAAGCTGACTCCGGCCCTGCTCGGGCAGCTCGTCGCTCTCTACGAGCATATTGTCTTCACCGAGGGGGCCATCTGGGGGATCGACTCCTTCGACCAGTGGGGTGTGGAGCTTGGAAAGGCGATGGCCAAGCAGCTGGCACCGGCTCTGACGTCGGAGGTGAGCCCCGATCTCTCCGGTCATGACGGATCCACCTCGGCGCTGGTTCGCCGATACCGGACTTGGCGGGGCCGGCCAGCCTGAGTGCGCGTGGCCGGAGATCGTCAGGGGCCGCCTGGCGGTAGCCTCCTTGGCGGAAAGTCCCATCAGGAGCTATGTCGGCCCAAGACCGGAGGTTTGCCGGAGATGTTGAAGCGAGAGGCAGATCCCGACGGCAGCACCGAGCCGACTGTCAACAAGAGCGATGAAGAGTGGCGTGCTGAGCTGACGCCCATCCAGTACGAGGTCCTGCGCCGAGGAGGGACTGAGCGGGCTTTCACGGGCGCGTACTGGGATAGCCACGAAGACGGGATGTTCCACTGCGCCGCGTGCGGCGCGATGCTCTTTTCTTCCAGGACGAAGTTCGATTCTGGCACGGGCTGGCCAAGCTTCACCGAGCCCGAGGTCGCCGGCGCCGTGATACTGCGACGGGACAGGAGCCTGTTCATGGAGCGCATCGAGGTTTGCTGCCGGGCTTGTGGCGGTCACCTTGGGCACGTGTTTCCCGACGGGCCCGGACCGACGGGCGAACGCTACTGCATCAACTCGAACGCGTTGAGCCTGCACCCCGAAGATCCACAGACGTCGGCGGGCTAGGAGCGCAAGACGTCGGCGGGCTAGGAGCGCAACCTTGCGCCGAGAGTGACCAAAAGGGGAGTGATCGGTCACTTTGGGAGTACAGTTCCGAGTTGGGGGGCCGTTCGGGCGCGCCGCGCGGGCGCTGGGGCGCGCGGCCGAGCGGCCGCTCCCGCCGGGCCGCTCCCGCCGGGCCGCTACCGTCGAAACGCATGAACGGTGTGCTCGGCAGCTGTGACCTGGCGCATCTGCGCCGGCGCCGGAGCTACAAGTGGACTGCATACCCTGGCGATGTCCTGCCGGCGTTCGTGGCCGAGATGGACTTCGACGTGGCCGAGCCGATCGTCGAGGCCCTGTCGCAAGCAGTCGGTCTGAGTGACTTCGGCTATCCCAACCCGACTCCCTACGAGGGGCCCGGGAGTCACGAGGGGCCCGGGCGCCACGACGTCTCTTGGAGCCGCCGGAGCTTCGGCGAGTCGTTTGCGACATTTGCCGCGACCCGCTGGGGCTGGCCAGTCGATCCCGCCCGGGTGCTCGTCGCGCCGGACGTGATGACCGCAATCGCCGAGGTGCTCACGGCGGTGACGGAGCCCGGCGCCGGTGTCGTCATCAACCCGCCTGTTTATCCGCCCTTCTTCTCGCGAGTATCGCTAAGTGGTCGCCGTTGGGTGCAGGCTCCGTTGGCACGAGACGAGGGGGGTAGCTACCACCTCGATCTCGACGCGCTCGAGGCTGCTCTAGCGGAAGACGGTGTCGGCGCCTACCTGCTGTGCAACCCGCACAATCCTGTAGGGCGGGTTTGGTCGCGACAGGACCTGCTGAGGGTCGCCGATCTGTGCTTGGCCTACGAGCGCTGGCTTCTCGTCGACGAGATCCACAGTCCACTTGTGATGCGAGGCGCCGAGCATGTGCCGGTAATGTCGCTCGACCATGAGGTCACGGGTCGATCGTTCGCATTCGTCTCTGCCTCGAAGGGCTGGAACATACCGGGCCTAAAGTGCGCCGGCGTAGTCCCGGGCTCGGATGCCGGCTCCGAGCTCTTGCGACCGAGGTGGGAAGCCCTTCTGCCCAGTCACCTTGGTGTGCTTGCCAGCGTGGCGGCGTTCGACCGATCGCTTAGCTGGCTCGATGCCGTCGTGTCCCAGCTGGACGAGAACCGCCTCCTGCTTTCGCGCCTCCTTGCCGAGCAGATTCCCTCTCTTGGATACGTCGCGCCGGAGGCGGGCTACCTCGCCTGGCTCGACTGTCGGGATGCCGGGCTCGGGTCGGATCCGGCAGAGCTGTTCCTGAAGAGCGGCCGCGTGGCCCTCAGCCCCGGACCCGCTTTCGGCGAGCAGGGTCAGGGTCATGCGCGCCTCAACATCGGCACCTCACCCGCGCTCGTCGGGGAGGCCGTTTCGCGCATGGCAACGGCGCTCAGGCGCGACTGAGCCTGACGGGCGCCGCTGGCTTGGCGTCGAAGATTGCCGCGGCACTCCCGTAGTTGACCGACAGGGCTAGGCAGCCATCACTATCGATGAGGACGATTGGATGGTCGACGGGCACGTCGGAGAACGTCTTGCCGAAGGTTGCGCGCACCGGGGCCGTGCCCGGCGAGGTGAGCTCGACGTTGTCGCCAGCCCCGAGGCCGAGGGCGACGACGATCTCCTCGTTTCCGCTCAGCTGGATGTTGCCGAAGCCATCCACCTGGAGCACCTCGAGCTCGGCGGCACCGCTCGTGGCGACCGAGCACCTGGGCCGGTCCAGCCTGAACAGGCTGCCGGGGTCGACAGGCGTCCCGATCTCGGCGAGCTCGAGCCCCTGGGCGAGGTGGGCGGCCACAGGCACGAATATGTCACGTCCGTCGAAGGTGCGTGATCGCCTCTCGAGCCAGAATTCCGGCCGGTCGAGCTCGACGACGCGGAGCTCGTCACCACCGCAGGCATCTGCTGCCCAGGCGAGCAGCCCGTTGTCGGGTCCGACGAAGCTGTGTGATCCTGCCGAGATGGCGACTGCCCGGCGGCTGCCGCCGACACCAGGGTCGACGATACCGACGTGGACCCCGCTGGGAGCAATCGCCATGAACCTCTCGAGGCGAAGCGCCCCGAGGCGAACGTCCTGCGGAGGAAGCCTGTGGTCCAGGTCGATCACGCGCACCGATGGAGCGATCGCGAAGGCAACGGCGTGCAAGACCCCGACGAAACCCGCCTCGTACCCGTAGTCCGTAGTCAACGTAAGGCACCCGTACTTGGGTCCGACGACCCCGGCGGGCGGCCCGCCTCGGAGCGGCGCGCTCACCGGCTCAGCGCGTCTCTCGTTCGAGCCGCACCGCCCCTGACGCTTGTTCCCGTGCGATGTCGGCGAGATTGGGAAGTGCGGCGTCCTTTTCGGAGACCAAGGCGCGGTCAGCTTTGTCTACCGGTATCGGCCAGGCGATCGCGAGATCGGGGTCGAGAGGGTTGACGGCTACGCCTGGCATCCCTGATACCCACTCGGCGTCGAAGCAGTAGAGGTAGAGGCAGCCATCGCTCAGGGCCTGGAATCCATTGCACACGCCGTTTGGCACGAGGACCTGCCTACCTGGCTCGAGCGTGAGAGTTAGCAGCGTTCCCCGGGAAGCCGAGTCGGTCCTCACGTCCAGATACGCGCCGAAGCCGCGGCCCGCGACGACGCCGACGAGCTTCGTCATTGCCTCGCCATGGAGTCCTCGGATCGCACCCCGGCAGGTGCTGGTGAGGTTGACCTGGCGCGGCGCGGCAAGGCTGCCGTCACCGCTCGATGCAAAGACGCTCTCGCGGTAGATCTCACGGACAGCGCCGCGCTCGTCTACAACCTGCTTGGTCTGGACTACGCGTAATCCGTCGATCGATGTCGGATGTGTCTCGAAGGCAGTGACTGTGGCCGGCATGTCTCGATCATGCCCGGTGCAGGTGTCCGAGCGCACCTTTGCGCACTGCGACCAGATGGTCGCGCTCGATCTTCAGCACATTCCCAGCTCGCTCACAGGAATATGAGGCACAATGTAGAGGTTGGTTGCGACAGAACGTCGCAGGTCTGGCGTGGGCGGGTGACAGCGCCCTGCGCCGGTGGGAAGGAGCAGCGCGAGAGATGAGAGGCTCGGTCAAGATCGGGCGAGTCGCGGGCGTGCCGATCAAGCTTCACTGGAGTTTCTCCCTGCTCGTGCTGCTCGTGGTGCTCGCGAACCCGCACGGAACGTGGGCGACAATCTGGCCCATGGTCGTCTGGATCGTGGTCCTGTTCGCTTCGGTAACGATCCACGAGCTCGCCCACTGCATGGTGGCGCGGCGCCGTGGTCTCACGGTCAATGACATCGTCCTGTTGCCTATCGGCGGCGTGTCGGAGATCAACGGCCTCCCGGCTGCGCCGGCGATCGAGCGGGACATCGCCATCGCGGGTCCGGCAGCGAGCTTCGCCCTGGCGATTCTCCTCGGTGTGGCAGCGCTGATGGCAGGGGATCGGATCTGGCCCCCTGCGCTTCTGGCTGGCCCGCTGCTTGTCGACCTTGCCTGGATGAACCTCGTTCTTTGTGGCTTCAACCTGCTCCCAGCGCTCCCGATGGACGGCGGCCGAGTCCTCCGCGCGGTCCTCGCCGGCCGGGGAGACCCACTTAGAGCAACTCGGATCGCTTCGGGCGTGGCGGTCGTCCTCGGTGCCGCAATGGTCGTAGTCGGTTTCAGATACGACATCTGGCTCGTCTTCATAGGTGCTTTCGTCGTCGTCGGAGCCAACAGCGAGAGGCGGGTCGCGAGAGTGCAGGCTTCGTTCAACGGCCTGCGAGTGGGTGACGTGATGGCCCATGATCCCACGACGGTTCTTTCGAGCGTCACCGCGCAGCAACTGCTCCCCTGGCTGCAGGCCTACCCGGGCCGTGCAGTGCCAATTGTCGAGAACGGCAGGTACCTGGGTCTCGCAGCCGTGGAGGATCTGATCGCCCATCCAGTCGCCACCGTTGGCGAGGCATGTGACAAGACGGCGCCGGTGCTCGATGCCTCCCAGCCGATATTCCCAGCCGCGCTGGAGGCGTTCTCGCAGTTCCCCCGCAACCAGCTGGCGGCCATGAGCGGTGGCTACGTCGTGGGGGTCATCTACCGCTGGACAGTGCAGGCAGTCGCACGCCAGAGTCGCGGACCTGTCGCGGCAACTCAGCCCGGCGGCTAGCGGGTCGGCTGAGGGCCGTCGCGATGAAAAGTTTCAGCAGTTTCGACGGGGTCGAGATCGCCTACGACGTCCTCGGCGAGGGCGATCCGGTCGTCATGATGCACGGCTTTGCATCTGACTCTCGTACGAACTGGCTGCGGCCCGGGGTCGCGCGCGCCGTCATCGAGTCGGGCAGGCAGGCGGTGCTCCTAGACGCGAGGGGCCACGGTGAGTCGGCGAAGCCGCGCGATGTGGCTTCCTATACGGGCGGGGCGATGGTGCGCGACGTTGTCTGCCTTCTCGATTACCTCGGGCTCGGTGCAGCCCACACTGTTGGCTACTCGATGGGCTCTTTCACTGCAGTGCGACTGGCAGCTGCCGAGCCTCGTCTCGTGTCTCTCGTGCTTGGCGGGATCGGTCTCGCCCAAATCCTCGACGGCCACCTCGATGGAGCGCAGGAGATCGCCGCGGGCCTCGAGACCGAAAGCGTGGAGTCGATAAGTGACTCCAGAGCGCTCGCGTTCCGCCGCTTCGCCGACGCGACTGGATCAGATCGGCTCGCCTTGGCTGCCGTGCAGCGAGCCGGTGACCTGTTGCCCGCAGTAGATGATCTGGCGAGGATCGCGGTGCCGTCGATCGTGATAAACGGGGTTGACGACTCGCTCGCGGGCTCCCCCCAGGATCTCGCGGCGGCCATCGCGGGCGCGCGTTGGCAGTCGGTCCCAGGCGACCATCTCTCCGCCGTCGTGAAGCCCGAGTTCCGGCAGGCTCTTGTCAACTTTCTCGATGGCCTCTCCTTCCCGACGAGGAGCCGGGCCACGGCCTGCCTCGGGCCAGCTGTAAGCGATGAGGTGCCGGCGACCTAGCTTGGATCCGCAGCGCAGGGGTACCGCGGGCCGCACGTTGGGGTGCTACCAGGAGTCGCGAGTTCTCGGCATGAAGCTCTCGCCTCTTTTGCTTGGAACCACGCCGAGGACTTGGTGGACCGACAACCCACCGTCATCAAAGCCGTTCGCCGACGCGGACATGTAGAGCCACCAGACGCGAGCTCGTGCCACGCCGACGAGGGAGACTGCCCGTTCCCAATCCTGCTCGAGGTTGGTGACCCAGGCGTGCAGCGTCGCCGAGTAGTGCTCTCGCAGCGATTCGACATCTCGCGCCTCGAAACCCGCCCTCTCCATTGCCCGCACGGTGTCAGCCACATCCATCAGCTCGCCGTCTGGAAAGACGTAGCGACCGACAAATGAGCGCCTGCTCATCTTCGATCCGCCCCGGCTCGAAATCGCGTGGTTGAGCAGCCGGCCGCCTGGACCAAGCAGGGCGTGCAAGGTCGTGAAGTACTCTGCCACCCGGCGCTCGCCGACGTGCTCGAACATGCCGATGGACGAAACGGCATCGAACCTCTCGCCATGGAGGTCCCGATAGTCCTGCACCCGGATCTCGACCCGATCTTCGAGCATTGCTTCGGCTACACGGCGCCGGGCAAGCTCAGCCTGCGCGGGACTTAGTGTTATGCCGACGACCTCGGCACCATAGTTCTTGGCGGCGTGCAGTGCCATCGAGCCCCATCCACAGCCGACGTCGAGAAGGCGCGCGGGTCGGTCGAGCCGATTGGCGAGCTCGTCCAGACCGAGCTTGCGACACACGAGCTCATGCTTTGCAGCCTGCGCGTCCTCGAGGGTCATCGTGTCTTGCGCGAAGCGCGCGCACGAGTACGTCATGGTTGGGCCGAGCACGAGCCGGTAGAAGTCGTTGCCGACGTCGTAGTGGTGCGTGACGGCCTGCCTGTCTCTTCCTTTGGAGTGCCTCCATCCGCGGACGTGGCTCTCTTCAGCCGGCGGGGGTGGGGGTGGCCAGGCGACACCGAGGCGAGACGCGGCACGAAGAAGTGTCACGCCGAGGCTGATGCCCCCTCTCAGCTCCAGCTCAGCAGCCTCGTGGAGCAGGCGGAGGATCTCGTACGCGTCGCCCTCGGTATCGATGTCGCCGGTCACGAAGGACCTGGCGACGCCGAGCTCGCCTGGCGCCCAAAGAAGGCGCCCTATGGCCGTTGGCGAGCGGAGAGTGACGCGGTTCGCGCCAGTGGTCGGTCCGAGCGAGCTGCCGTCCCAAAACGCGAAGCGAACCGGAAGGCCACGGGGAAACAGCTTTGTCAGGACTGGTCTTATGACGGCGGCGACGCCCTCCCGCGCATCGTCGCCGGCTCCGCTACCGGCTCGGCTGTCGCGTGGCGCCTCGGCTACTTTGGCGAATGTCGGGCTCGTGCGACTCTTCGTTATCGACATCGATCCTCACTTCCACTTCATCGGCCGGCGGGAAGGTCGAGCGGCGCGGTTGGGGCGTCTTCCCGGACTCGTCTAAGTCTCGTACTCGCGTCGCTCTTGCGCCAGTGGCCACGCCCGTCACTGGCGCAAGATCTAACCTGTCGTCCACCGGCTAGCCTTGGTTGTGAAGCTCCGGCTGATGGATGCCGGGACATATGCCACGAGGCCACGGTCTTGCGCACAGGAGATGAACCTGGCGGTTACCCTACCGAGCTCGAGGCAGACGTGCTGCTCGCCGATGGCCGGGCAGCATCGATACGCCCCATCACGCCTGACGACAGCGAGCGGATTAGAGCTCTGCACGCGAGCTTGTCCGACGAAGCGGTCTACTTCCGGTTCTTCACGTTCCACCGAACTCTTTCCGAGGTCGAGCTGGAGCACTTCACCGGGGTCGACTATCTTGACCGTCTCGCTCTCGTGGCTTTTGTAGACGGAGAGCTCGTAGGAGTAGCTCGATACGACCGACCGCCCGGGCGAGACGAAGCCGAGGTGGCTTTTACGATCCGTGACGACCAGCAGGGTCGGGGGCTTGGCACTGTCCTGCTGGAGCATCTCGCGTCGGCGGCCCGCGCCCGAGGGATCCGGCGCTTTGTCGCCGACACCCTGTCCGACAACGCGAAGATGCTCGGGGTCTTTCGAGGGGCGGGCTTCGCGGAGCGCACCAGTTTCGAAGCCGGAGTGG
>JAKACA010000194.1 GCA_021796455.1 Actinomycetes bacterium | reverse complement strand
CCCTGAGTGAGCCGTTCTCGAACGCCGACAGATATCGCTCGATCGCTGACTCCACCTTCGCCAGCTCGGCGACGACGGTAGCCAGCTCTGCCTCTGTGCGTTCCCGGCTCGCACCGGCGCTTGCTGCGGCCCGCCGCGTCGCCTGCTCGAAGAGATCGGTCTTCTCGTAGATGTCGACGAGTGAAGCAGTGACCGCAGCGTCGAGGGCATCGGCAGGAAGCCGCGGACCCTTACAAACACGGCTACCCGTGCGCTGGCGGGATGCGCACGTGTAGTAACGGTACGTCCCGTTCCTACCGGTAGCTGCGGTGCCCGTGAAGTGACGCCCGCACGAGTCGCAAACGATGAGGCCAGTCAGCAGGTAGTCCGAGCTGTTGGACGCGCGCTTCGAGACATCGTCGCCGCGGTCTCTCAGCAGCGCCTGGGCGGCGTCGAACAGTTCCTTACTGACGAGCGGAGCGTGCGTGGATGGATGCCACGGACCGCGGAAGTGGACCTCGCCGAGGTAGGTGCGGTTGCGAATGACCTTCAGGACTGCCTTGTAGGACCAGGGCCTTCCCGCTCTCCTGCGGTGACCGGACTCGTTCAGCCAGTTGGCGAGTGCGTGGCTGCCCAGGCGTCCGTTGACGTAGCGATCGAAGATCACACCAATGAGGGGAGCCTCAGCTTCGTCGACGACAAGACGCCCCTCTCCCTTCACGATCCGGTAGCCGTAGGGCTCGCGGCCGCCGCACCAGCCACCGCGCGCGGCCTTTCGCTCCATGCCGGCGATAACGCGGTCGATGATCGTCGCCCGCTCGAACTCTGCGAAGACGCCGAGCATCTGCACCATCATCCGGCCGGCCGGCGAGCCGGTGTCGAACGGCTCAGTCGCCGAGCGGAACGCCACGCCGGCTTGGTCCAGCTCTTCCAGCACCTGGGCGAGGCTGCGTACCGAGCGTGAGAGGCGATCGACGCGGTAGACGAGCAGCAGGTCGAAACGGCCGGCGCGCGCCTCCGACAGCGCTCGCCGTAGACCAGGCCGTTCCAGGCTGGCGCCGGAGAGCTGGTCGGTGAACGACCGCACCAGCTCCCAGCCGTCCTGGCTCTCCACGTAGGCGCGGAGGCGTCCGTCCTGAGCCGCGAGTGAGTAGGGCTGGTGCTCCTCGTCGGTCGAGATGCGGGTGTAGGTGGCCACTCTCGTCGGCATCATGTCTCCTCCCATCATCTGGCCAATCGACCGAGGAGACCTCCAGAACGAAGCGCCGTCAAGGGCGATCCTCCTGCTCTGCGAGCAGCTCGGCGAGGAGGTCGGTCGCTCGCCGGAGTTGCTCGATAGTGATGTCGACGAAGTCGGGAGCCTCGAGCCGGATCTTGGCCGGCCTGAAAGCGGCATTCGCGGGCGCCGCCTGGCGCCTGGAGCAGCCACGGTGCCTCGTGACAGCCGTCGGTCGCGCCGCGCCGGTGTGCAGCCGCGACGAAGCGGCTCGGGAGCTGATGTGTTCTGACATGGGTTGACAGCCCGTCGGTCTCGCCAGCGCCAAGGTTCTGCGGACCGAGCATTGAGCCATCGATGCGCGACGAAGTCAAGAGGATTCGCGAAAGAAGTTCCTCTGATTCCGTCGACAAGAGCATCCTCGGCGCCGAGGCGGACGTTCAGATCTTCTTCTGCTGCTGCTCAGCTGGCGACAAAAGACCGCAGGAGCGCCGCGAGGCGGTCTCGGTCCGATCTCGGTCCGCTTCCTGACAGGAACCAGTTCACCTTCCCGCGTGCCATGTGAAGCCAGGCCGTGCAGAGTGTCCGCGAGCATGCCAGGCCTTCGAGGCCTCTGGTGCTGCCCCGGCTCACGCCGCGGAGAACGATCGGCGGGCGGAGATCGGGTGTGAGCGAGAAGTGCTCTGGTCCGACGACGAGCTGGCCGTGTGCCAGGTAACCGCCGACAACCGAGGTCGCGGCTACACCAAAGCCGGTGCCCGGCCGCCCCGCTTGGTAGCTGCACATGGCGGCGGTGTTACTTGGGACACGAGAAGCGGGTCGCGGCATCGCCACCTTGAAGTGCGCCCCCGCCTGTCCGAGCCACTCGGCCGTCGCTGGGGCGCAGCCGGCGACCGCCCAGTGCTTCGATATTGGCGGCCCTCCACCTTGGCTGAGTCCGAGTCCGAGCCCGAGGCCGGCGAGGGCAACCGGAAGGCCGAGCAGCGCGAGCCGCCGGCGGCGCCGACTATGGCCCGGAGGCGGGTTCGGGAATGGTCCGCCAGAGGGGGGCCGGGTCGGCTGCTCGGTCTCGTCAGTCGGGAGTCGCGGTCGCCAGTGGTCAAGTCCTGAGCGTCCTGTAAACGCCCTGTCCTGAGCTCATGCCGCTCGGCGCTGGCTTCTTCTTCGCTTCCTGGCCTGGTCCTCGGCCGGCGGCGGGTCGAGGCCGAGCTCTGCACGGAGCAGCTGCAGCTGGCGGCGCTCGATGTCGCTCACCGAGACCCGGCACCAACGCTCGGCGGCCCGGATCATCGTGGCGAAGGCGAGCTTCATCGTCGCCTTCTCGCTCATGAGTCTCGGGATCACCTTGGTGCGCCGGCGCTCCTCCTCGAAGCCCCGCTCGGCGAGGTTCGTCGTGCGCACCCGGATGCGGTGGCGGACCGGAACGCGGTGGATGGCAAGGAGGGCCTCGCGGTCGTCCGCGAAGCAGGACACCGCCGCCGGGTAGACGGCTCCGTAGGTGTTCTCGAAGCGGTCGGCCGCTGCCCGGGCGGCGTCGAGGGTCGGGGCGTCGCGCACGGCATAGAGGTGGGCCATCACCTCTGGGGCCCCGTCGTCGGGAAGCTTGGCGCGGATGTTGGCGAGGCGGTGGAACCAGCAGCGGATGCGAATCGAGTTCGAGAAGACCGCCTCGACGGCCTTGATCATGCCTGGCGCCCCGTCGGTGGTGACCGTGGTCGGCGGACGGAGCCCCCGGGCGATCATGTTGCGGAAGAACTCGGTCCAGGCCAGCTCGGACTCCTTGTTGCCGACCGCCAGGTGTAACAGGTGCTTTCGGCCGTCTGAGTCGATGCACCAGGCGACGAGGAGCGCCTCTTTCGCACCCTGGCGGCGGAGGGACTCGAAGATGGCGTCGCAGAACAGGTACTCGACGGGGATCTCGGAGAGGTCGCGTGCGACGAAGGCCTCGTAGTCGGCCCAAAGCTGGTCGGTGATCTCCGAGACGGCGGACTTGGAGATCAACAGCTCGCCCGTCGCGTCGCGGAAGGCGTCCTCGACGTCTCGTGTCGACAGCCCCCTCGCGTACATCTCGGTCACGAGGCGGTCGAGCACCTCGGAGTTCCCCTCGAGGAAGCTCATGAGGCTCGACCTGAAGGGCTCGCCGGTGCCGCGCACCTGGGGGAGCCTCACCCTGATCGGGCCCTCGGCGGTCCGGATGCGCCCCTCCTCGTACCCGTTCCGCCAGCCAGCCTGCTGCTCGCCGCGCCGCTCGTAGCGGCCCCGGCCTCCGAGGAAGTCCGACTGCTCGGCCTCGAGCAGCTCTTGGACGACGAGGCGGGTGATGTTCTCGACGAGAGCCGACACGACGTTGGAGCCGGCAGGCGACTCGCCGTGCAGCAGCAGATCGAGTTCCTCGCGGGCGAGCATGGACGGCGGTACTCTCCTCATTGGCCTGGGCCTCCCTGTCGTTGAGTTGGCGCTTTACGACATGGTTGCTCAGGCCGATCCCGTTTACAGGGAACTTAGGAGTGCGCACAGCAGTCAGGAGGTGGTCATCGAGTCGACATGACCTGATTGGAAGCTCGTCGTCGCCAGCCGGTGTGAGTCCGGTCCGGGTAATCGCCAGGGAGCCCGGTAGCAGGTTGGCGGCTCGGTCTGGTAACGGGCCGGGTCGAAGCCCAACGTCGAAAGCCCCTCGGGGGGAGCGACCGAGCGGTCCGTAGCGTCAAGCGAAGCCTGCCGCATCGTTAGTGTGGCCGCCTTCGGGCGGTGCGTAGGGAGAGCCGAGCCGCGTCCTTCACGGCGAAGGCCATGGAAGCGGTGAAGAACCTGGATCACAGCCGCGAGGAACTCCCCGGTGTAGAGGGCGTGGAACGTTCGGAAGGTGGCGACGGGAACTGTGGAGGCCCTACCCGGCCCGGCGGCTGCGGAGCACGTCGGAACAGCAACGTCCTATAACCGGTGATGAGCCGGGAAGTGGGCGAGGCGCCGGGAGGGCGTCGGAGGCGGCCGTAGTACCGCTCGAGCCGGACGGACAGCACAACCGCCGGTGATGGAAAGGGCCGCTGCTTCGTCTGTGCTTTCGTTGCAAGGAGTTTGCCGGTGAGTGCCCTTGTGGCTAGTCCCACCCAAGGCGTCGAGGAACTCGACGCGGTGCGTGCTTTGCAGCGCAAGCTTTACCGGGCGGCCAAGGCCGATCCCGGGCGACGGTTCCATGCGCTCTTTGACAAGGTCCACCGCAGGGACGTGTTGGGGAGGGCGTGGGAGCAGGTACGCGCCAATCGTGGCGCGGCCGGCATTGACCGCATCACCATCCAAGCTGTCGAGCGCTACGGCGAGAGCCTTCTGCTCGACGAGTTGGCCTCGGAACTCAAGGAGGGGAGATACCGGCCGCTTCCGGCACGACGGGTGTGGATACCCAAACCTGACCAGTCCGAGAAGCGTCCACTGTCGATCCCCGCGGTCCGGGACCGCATCGTGCAGGCGGCTTTGAAGATCGTCATCGAGCCGGTCTTCGAAGCCGACTTCCGGCCTTCCAGCTTCGGGTTTCGCCCGAAGAAGGCGGCCCACGATGCCCTGCAGGTCTTGCTCGATGAGTCCTTCAGAGGCAGGCGTTGGGTGGTGGAGACGGACATCGCCAACTGCTTTTCGGCGATCCCGCACGAGCAGTTGATGTCTGTGGTCGAGGAGAGGGTCTGTGACCGCAAGGTCCTCGGACTCCTCCGGGCGATGTTGCGCTCGGGGGTGCTGGAGGATGGCGCGGTCCGGCATGAGGTCACCGGCACCCCACAGGGCGGGGTTGTCTCGCCCTTGCTCTGCAACGTCTACCTGAACCGGCTCGACCGGGACTGGCAGACCGAGGGGAGAGGGGTGCTGGTCCGCTACGCCGATGACCTGGTGGTGATGTGCCGATCCCAGTCCGAAGCCGAGGGGGCTCTCGCCAAGCTCAGGTCGATCCTGGACAGCCTTGGCCTAGAGCCCAAGGAGGCCAAGACCCGCATCGTGCACCTGCAGGTGGGAGGCGAGGGTCTTGACTTCCTCGGCTTCCATCACCGCTTGGTGCGCGCTCGGGGGCGTACCGGGGCCAGGCGCTTCGTCTTCCTCGCCCGCTGGCCCTCACGCCGGGCGCTCCAGCATGCCAGGGACCGCATCCGTGAACTCACGGCCAGGTCGAGGCTGCTGGTGCCCGTCGAGGAGATCGTAGGGAGTGTCAATCGCTTCCTGCGAGGCTGGGCTGCCTATTTCCGAATCGGGAACTCGGCCCGGCACTTCGACAAGATCAGCAAGTATGCGGTCGCACGGGTGGCGATCTTTGTCGCCAAGCTGCACCGACGCAGCGTCCGCTACGGATGGTTCGTCATCCGCCAGACCAACAGGCTCGGTCTTGTCGACCTCAGCGGAACCGTCGTCGCACCCAGGCCCAACTATGCCTGGCGGGCTCTCGTGGCCGAACGCCGCCGGTGAAAGACGTCGGTGAGCCGTGTGCGGGAGAACCGCATGCACGGTTCGACGGGGGGGAGCTGGAGAAGGAGCGTCCTATGGCAACCGACAATGGCAGCTCTCGGGAAACCGAGGGACCTGAGCCCGGCGTCGCCTACGGGTCACCACCTCGCCAGCTCCCTACCCAACCGCCGGCCTACAGTTCAGGACCTTCGCCTTGC
>JAKACA010000193.1 GCA_021796455.1 Actinomycetes bacterium | reverse complement strand
GGGCAAGAGCTTCCGCCGTCACATCTCGGGGCTCCCGACCGCCAAGTTCCGGGACCGCTTGACCCAGATGGCCTCCAACAAAGGGGTCGCTGTCATAGCCGTCGACCCCGCCTACAGCTCCAAGTGGGGAGCCGAGCACTGGCTATCCCCGCTGAATGCGCAACACCCCCAAGGATCTCTCACCGGCCACCATGCAGCATCGGTGGTCATCGGGAGACGCGGACTCGGACAGCGAGCCCGGCGACGGGCCATGTGCGCTCGGACCTCACCAGAGGATGGGGAACGAGCTACCGCGCATGCCTCCGCCGGGTGGCCCGAACCAGCCCCAGTTGCTGGTCTGCCCGAGCCGCCAAGCAACAGGCAACCAGAGCCAGGGACAGGCAGGAGGCAACCACCGCACGGGCGCACGAGGCACCCGCGAAGCGGTGGCAGTAAGACCACAGTGCCTACCGGAAGCAAAGGACGCCAGGTGACCCAAGACCGTTCGGGGCCACCCACTGGGCGATGTTCACTATCGCGCAGTGTTGAGGAACGGTTGGACGGGCACCAAGTCACAGGCGCGAACGGACACTGATACCACGTTGGTATCGTCGATTCATGGCGTTGACCGTTCGCACAGACGAGCAGATGGAGAGAGCACTCGATGCTCTTGTCGAGTCAGAGGGCGTGTCGCGCCAAGAGGTGATCCGTCGCTCGGTGCTCGAGCGCTACGAGCGGGGCGTGCACATCTCCCGCGTCGCCGAGAGCACGAGCCGACTCGCCTCCCGTTGGGGGGACGTGCTCGACCGGCTCGGGCAGGCGTGAGCGAGGTCGAGTACCTCGATCTCGAAGATCTGCTCGGTATGGTGAGGGCGCTCGGGATCGGACCCGTGCGTGACGTCGGGCTCCTCGATTCTGCGACAGCGAGGCCGGGTGCGAGCGCCTTTGGTGCAGATGCCTACGAGACCATCGAGCTCAAAACGGCCGCTCTTCTCCACTCACTTGCTCGTAACCACGCGCTCGTCGACGGGAACAAGCGCCTCGCGTGGCTCGCGGCGGTCGTCTTCCTCGACCTCAACAACCGCGAGGTACCGCTCGGCGACGACGAGGCGTTCGGTCTCGTCATGGACGTCGCCAGTGGGACGACGTCCGATCTCAACGAAATCATCGCGCGCCTTCGATCGACTGTGCGCAAGCCGTAGGACCGCGCTGGCTCCTCACGAATTGAGTGCGGTGATCGGGCGGTCTTCCAGCTGCTCGTGTAGGTCGATGGCGACCAATTCCGGGTCTTCTCCTGTCTCCGGGGGTCGTTTCTTCACCGAGCAGTCAGCCCGGCCGTTTTGACGATGATCCGTGCGCTTCCCTGGCCGGGTCCGGCCACTCCCGGAGCTGGGGTCAAGAGTCGGCCGCTGGCCGAGCGAGAGCCGGAGCGGAGCGGAGGCTCGTAGCGTGCCCTTCACATCAGGGGGCGGTACCGATCGATCCGGGAGCGACCCCGACGCTGCGCACGAGAAAGACGATCTCGACTGCCCCGATGGCGGTGAGGAACAGGTTGGCGGCAGCGGAGGCGAGAGCGACCGTGAGCAGGCGGGGGTTGGTGGGCAGGTACCGCACGCCGTTGCCGATCTCGGTTCGAATCGGCTGGCGCTCTGGTCGAACCTTGGCCGGGTAGGGCGGACTGGCCGGCGCGGAGGCGGGCGCTAGCGGTGGCGAGGTCGTCGGGGGCGACGAGCTGGCGCAGGTAGGGTGAGTAGCCGGTCTGGAAGAACGTCCCGAACAGCCCAGCCGTGAACGCCGCGGCGAGCAGTACGGCCAAGGTGAGGACCCCGGTGGCGGCGGAGACGGGTACCGCTGCGACAGCTGCTGCCTGACCGAGGTTGGCTCCCATCATGATCACCCGGGCCTGGTGCTGGTGACGGTCGATCAAGGCGCCGACGGGAAGGCCGATCGTCATCGCCGGGACCCACTCGACCGCTTCGAGGATCCCGACGTCGAATACAGTGGCGTGGAGGCGCTCGACGGCGACGAGTGGCAGCGCCACGGTGGCGACCATCGTGCCGAGCCCGTTGACACTCTGGCCGGCGAGGAACGACCGGAACGACCATCCCAGACCTGCCCGCTGTGCCCGACGGGACTGCGAGACCGTCACCGTGCGCTTCGAGCCGACCCGGGTGCCTGATGCTCTTTGGCAGCCGGGGCGCTGCTCGCGGCGCGCCGGGCCCGCACAGCGTCGTCCGCACTCTGGCCGGCGTGGGTCGGGCCGGTAAGCGGGCCGTCTTGCTGGCCGAGCCGGTTGCGCACGGCCCACTCGGGGACCCCGCCGGCGTGCCCCACCCCAGCCAGCCACCTCCAAGGTCCCGCCTGCCTCGTCGAAGTCTCCGACACCCAACCCGAGCACCTCGCCTGGGCGAAGCCCGAGCCGGGCCAGCAGCCCAAACATCAGCTGGTCCCGATCCGCTTGGCGTGGTATCACCGCCAACACCGCCTCTACAGCCGATCTCTCCGAGACCACACCAAGTGCCCGGGTGACCGGGATAGGGGCGGTGAGTAGGTCGAGGAGGCCGGCGTCAGCCAGGCCCTCCGCCGCGGCCCAGCGCAGGAAGCCGCGCACTGCCGAACGCTTCCTTGCTTGGGTCGCAGGAGCTAGCCGCTCGACACAGGCGAGGTACCCGCGCAAGGCGGCAGGGTCGACGGCGGCAGAAACGTCGAGCTTGGAGTGACGTCAGGACTTGGTCATGCTCAGTCACCTGCGCCGGCCGGAGGCACAGCTCGAGGCCAGCTCCACCCAAGATCCGCTGTAACAGGGGGATGCTCGGCTCGCGCTTGCCGCTCTCGATCCTCGCGATCTCGCCTTGCGCGAGCCGGCTCGTTGGACCAGCTCGCGCTGGGCCAGGCGAGCCTCCTCGCGGGCGCTAATACTCCATGCGCTGAGGTTCGGCGTCTGGGGAGGCTGGGTGTCAGGCGTACCAGTTCGGAGCCATGCACTGCCAGTTCTGCTCCAGCGGTGCATGACGACGGCGTGGCTCGTCGTGGTCGCGCCGGTGTGCTTCGGTGCGTCCGCGCCACCGGGCGTGCCGTGGCGCTCGCCTAGCGGGTCGGCGACGCGAAGGAGCAGCCACGGCCCATGAGTGGGGGGCTTCGGGAAACTATGGTGGCGGAACGAGACGACGACGGAGGGCCCGATCATGCAACGCGCCGTGGAAATCCAGACCGAGGACGGGACTTGCCCGGCGGCGCTGAGCATCCCCGACGGTCAGGGACATTGGCCGGCGGTGATCATGTACCCCGATGCCGGCGGAATGCGCGACACAATGCGCCAGATGGGCGAGCGGCTGTCCGGACTTGGTTGCGTCGTCTTGGTGCCCGACTTCTACTACCGCATCGGGCCCTACGAGCCGGTGGACATGCGTACCGCATTCCAGAACAAGGAGTCGATGGAGAAGATCATGGCCATGATGCGGGGCTACACGGCCGACATGGTCGTCCGCGATGCCCGCGCCTTCGTCGACTACCTGGACTCGCTGCCCGAGAAGAAGCCAGGCGGCATCGGGACGACCGGCTACTGCATGGGCGGTCGCCTGTCGCTCATCGCGGCCGGAGCTCTGGGGGGACGCATCGCGGCAGCCGCCTCCTTCCACGGCGGGAACCTCGCCAAGGAAGACGACCCCGACAGTCCCCACCACAGAGCGGGCGCTATCGACGCCACCATATACGTGGCCGGGGCAATTGAGGACCCGTCATTCCCCGACGAGCAGAAGGACCGTCTCGAGAAGTCGCTGACCGAGGCGGGCGTCGTCCATACGATCGAGACATACCCCGCCCACCACGGCTTCGCTGTTCCAGACAACGCCAGCTACGACGAAGCCGCTGCCGAGCGTCATTGGCACGCCATGGAACACCTCGTCGGATCAGTGCTCGGATCCCGAGAAGGTCCAGCCGTGGCGGCAGGATCCTCGACCAGCACGAAACCCGAGAGTCCGATGAGCGGAGCGCCCTCGACCTGATCGGCCACGGCGACCGCACAAACGTGTGGCGAGTCGAATACTGCGAGCGTGCGATGTGACACACGGCTGGACGCCGAGGCGGCTGATCTCTGAGCCGAGTATTACAAGACTCCTCTCGACAGAACGCTCTCAACATATGTCTCTTGAGAGGACCCAGCCCGAGCCATCGTCCGAGGTTCGTGAGATCACCGATGCCCGTACCTTGCGGGCTCTCACTCATCCAGTTCGCATCGCGCTGATCGAGACCTTGATCTTGCAGGGGGCGATGACGGCTACGGAGGCGGCCGAGGAGATCGGGGAGTCACCCACTACGTGCTCGTTTCATCTCCGCCAGCTGGCGAAGTACGGGTTTGTCGAGGAGGCAGGAGGTGGCAAGGGCAGGGCCCGCCCATGGCGGATGACATCGATAGGCATGAGCTTCAGCTCGGTCCACGACGAGGTCGAGACCGAACTGGCAGCCGGGGCCCTGTCCCGCCTCTTGCGCGAGCGTCAGCTGGACCGCTATCGCACCTGGCTGGAGACGAGGACGACCTACCCGAAGAGGTGGCGAAAGGCGGCCCTGGACACCGAGTGGGTGTTGTACCTGACTGTCGAGGAGCTCGAGGAGCTCGAAAAGGAGCTGACTCAGCTACTGCTTCCTCGGGTACGTGAGCGACTTACAGACCCCTCCAAGCGTCCGGCGAGCTCGGTTCCTGTTGAGCTGCTGCTCTTTGCCTACCCTGTCGCGCTGCCGCCAGCCAAAGACTGAGTCATGCCCGGTGTCTCACGTAGTCTCGGACCGCTGCGCCACCAAGGCTTCCGCCTCCTAACCGGAGGCCAGCTCGCCTCCAACCTCGGCGACGCCTTCTACGCGGTGGCCCTGCCCTGGTATGTGCTCGCCCACCACGGCGGGGCGCTGCTCCTCGGGACCGTGCTCGCCGCCTACGGGATTCCTCGCACGGTGCTGCTCGCCGCCGGCGGCCATGCCAGCGACCGGTGGAGACCGTGGACGGTGATGATGGTCGCCGACACGCTCAGGGCTGTCGCCGCCGCAGCCCTCGCCGCCGCCGCCTTCGCCGGACCGGCGAACCCGCATCTGCTGGTGGCAATAGCCGCGGTTCTCGGCGCCGGGGAGGGACTGTTCCTGCCTGGCGCGTTTGCCATCGTGCCTTCTCTCCTCCCAGACGAGGACCTCCAGGCCGGCAACGCTCTCACCGAGGGGAGCACTCAGCTTGCCGCGCTGGTCGGCCCCGCTGCTGGCGGTGTGGCCGTCGCCGTCCTTGGAGCAGCTCCGGCATTCGCCGTCGACGCCGCTTCCTTCGTCGTGTCCGCTGTCACATTGGCTGGTGTTCGTCTCGCGCAGCGACCCGAGGGAGCTCCGATCCCGTCCGAGCCCGAACCGGCCCGAGCCGAGGTGCCCACGTTGCGCCACCTGCTCGCATCCGAGCGCGTCCTCCAGGTCCTCCTTGGCGTTGCGGTAGCCGCCAACCTGGGCTCAGGCGGAGTAAGCGAGGTAGCGCTACCCGCGCTCGCGCACGGGCCGTTCCACGCCGGCGCCGGCGGGTACGGAGCTCTGATCGCCGCGCTCGGAGGAGGCGCCCTCTTGGGAACGATCGTGGCCGCGCAAGGTCGACGAGCCCGCCGGCCGGCGATCGTAGCCTCCATCGCCTTCCTCGCCGAGGCCGGGTTTCTCGCCGCTGTCCCCTACCTCGGCGGCACGCTGCCCGCCGCCGCGCTCGTCATCTTCGGCGCCCTCAACGGGTTCGGCAACGTGGTCATGATCACAGTGTTCCAACGCTGGGCACCCACTGAGCTGATGGGGCGGCTCATGGGGCTGCTCGTCCTTGCCGCCTTTGGCGCCTTTCCCCTCTCGGTGATCCTCGGCGGTCTAGTCGTCCACAGCCTGGGCCCGGCTGCCTTCTTCCCTCTCGCCGCAGC
>JAKACA010000192.1 GCA_021796455.1 Actinomycetes bacterium | reverse complement strand
TTGGTCGGTGGGATCACCTAATTGGGATGCTGCGAGGTCGGGAAACTTCTTAGCCCTGGCGGCGTGAGTCCGTGCACATGAAGGTTCGCCCGGATACTTGTTGCAGGCGAATGTGCTACGTCGGTCACGTAGCTGGTTCGCCAGCTCCAGCGAGCGAGTGAGCCTGATCTCGGCAGCAGCAAGGTCGCCGTTGGCGAAGAGCAGCTGCCCGATAGAGTCCTCCATCCGGGGACGCTCGTAAGGGACATCAAATTGGCAAAGTAGGGTTTCTGCCTGAAGTTGCACTGATTCCAGGACTCCCAGCATGGTGAGGGGAAATCCCTTGTAATCCAAGGGTAAATCCACCAGTTGTGTAGGTTGGTGTGCCATAATTCATGGGTGGCTGTGCTAGGGGTCCTCGCGGATGCTGGGATGGTGGCCGTGCGCAAGGGTCAGCCGCTTCCTCTTCACCCCGCTGGCTCCAAGCCGATCGGTCCCGGTGCTTGTCTGCTCGAGACATCAGAGGGTGGTGTGGTGTCGGTCTGGGGGATGGTCACCTCGTTCTGGGACGACGGCGACGTCGTCGGACGGCGCCTCGCGGCCGTCACCCTCGTAAAGGCCGGGACCGCGACACGTTCCGAGGTGTGCGCTGGCTTCGAGGTCGGCGACAACACGCTTCGTCGCTGGATCCATCTCTTCGACAAAGACGGCGTCCTCGGGCTCGCGCCCGAGCAGCGCGGGCCGAAGGGACCATCCAAGGTCACCGAGGACCTGGCAGGCGAGATGGCTGAGATGCGCCTTCAGGGCTCGAGCCTGGCTGTCATCGCCGCGGCGACGGGGGTGTCGCCCAACACCGTACGCCGGGCACTTTTGGACACGCAACCTTCTTCACAAAGCGAGCCCGCCGGTGGCGATCTCGTCCCCCTCGCGCCGCCGGCGCCCCGTGAGGCCGAGCGCGCCGCGGCCCGCTTCGGGCTTTTGTCAGGGGCCGAGCCGGTCATCACCGAGGGTGCGAGCCTGCCGCTCGCCGGCTCGCTCCTCATCTTGCCGTCCCTGTCGGTGACCGGACTGCTCGACGGCTTCTCCTCGCTGTACGCGAGCAGCCGGGCGGCCTTCTACTCTCTCCGATCGCTCGTGCTCGCCCTCGTGTTCTGCGCCCTTATCGGCGAGCCACGAGCCGAGGGCCTCACCCGCACCTCGCCTCTCGACCTCGGCAGGCTGATCGGCCTCGACCGTGCGCCCGAGGTGGGCACGATGCGCCGGCGCATGGACGAGCTCGCTGGTGCGAGACGTTCCGGCGAGCTGCTTAGTGTCCTCGCCCGCCACCACGCCCAGGCTCACCCAGAACAGATGGGCGTGCTCTACTTAGACGGCCACGTGCGCGCCTACCACGGCGGAGCTGACCTTCCCCGCGCCCATCTCGCCCGTGCCCGCATCGCCATGGCGGCGACGACCGACACCTGGCTGACTGACTCACGCGGCGATGCCGTGCTCGTGTGGAGCTCCATGCCAGGCGCTGCCCTTACCGGCGAGCTTCGCCGCGCGGTCATAGAAGTACGAGAGCTGCTTGGTCCCGATGCCCGCCCGACCATCGCCTTTGACCGGGGAGGCTGGAGCCCGGCGTGCTTCGCGGAGATCGTGAAAGCAGGCTTTCACATCCTCACCTACAGAAAGGGACCGCTCGTCCCCGAGCCCGCGCGGTCCTTCATGGCTGTGGCGGTGACGGACGCCTTCGGCCACAAGAGCACCTACTACCTCTCCGATCGCCGGGTGCGCCTCGCCTATGACAAAGGGCGCCACTACTTCTCGGCTCGCCAGGTGACCCGCCTGGATGAGAAGAGCGGGCACCAGACCCAGGTCGTAACGACCTGGGGCGCGGATCGAAAGGCATCGGAGGTCGCCTGCACGATGTTCTCCCGCTGGCGGGAGGAGAACTTCTTCCGCTTCATGCGCCCACGTGGCCTCGATGCGATGGACTCGTACGCGAAGATCGCCGACGACAGCGAACGTCTTGTCACCAACCCGAAGAAGAACAAGGCGAAGAAAGTGCTCGATGCCGCGAGGGCGAGCCTGGCAACCATCGAGGCGACCGAGGGCAAGGTTGCCCTCTTAGGAGATGACGCCGGCAGCAAGGAGGTCACTGCTGCCTACAACGAGGCGAAGGCCTATGTCGAGGAGATGGAAGCCGGCTACCGGGCAATTCCTGCCAAGATCGCCCTCGGCGAGGCACGCCCCGGCGCCGTCGTGCTCGACGACGAGCGCAAGAGACTTCACGACGCCATCAGGATGGGCGCCTGGAACGCCGAGTCGGCTCTCGCCCGGGCGCTCGGGCCTCACTTCTCACGTGCCGAGGACGAGGCACACTCCTTGCTGTCGGAGGCATTCAAAGCACCGGCCGACATCGAGATCGTCGGCGACGAGCTGCACGTGCGCATCGACGCGCTGTCTGCTCCCCGCAGGAGCCGGGCAATCGCCGGGCTGTGCGCCGAGCTCACCGCCACCGAGACGCTCTACCCGGGCACCGAGCTTCGCCTCGTCTACGGCGTGAAGGGCTACTGAGCCTCACGCCAGGGGACCCGGAGCCAGGCAGATACCAGCCAGAAATTCTGTGACCACGCTGGGAGTCCTGGACTCGGCGGCGACTCCGCCAACGGTTCGAACCATTTGCGGATGAACGACATGATGTGGCTCGCCTCTGCGCTTCCCAAGGATGGCCGCATGCAAACCGATGTTGGTGCTCCCGAGACCGCCCTCGAAATGGCGACCCGTCACGGCGCGCGATGCCTTGGTCTGCAAGACTCAGTCGGCTCCCTCGAGGTTGGCAAACAAGCCGACATCGTGGCGTTTTCGACCGACCGCCCCGAATGGCACCCCATGCTTCACCCAGTCCAGAACCTGGTCCTTTCGGCCGGCGCGGGCAGTGTGAAGTCCGTCTGGGTGGCCGGGAGGCAGCTAGTTGCCAACGGATCGCTGTTCCATCACGACGTGGCCGAGCTTCTCGACCGTGCCGACGACGCGAGTCGAGCCCTCATTGCCCGGTCTGGTCTCGCCGTTTCATCGGATTGGCCTCTCATTTTCCCGCCGGGGCGAGACCGGGTCCAAGCACTGCGCGGCGCAAGTACAGTCACCTAACTACACCTAAGTCAGGGCACCCGGTAACGTGCGGTATTCCCCGAGGAGGGGATGCCAACGCCGAGAAGGAGCCCGCTCCTTGTGGAGCTGAGCGCAGAGCAGCGTCGTGAGCTCGAGGTGAGAGATCGAAGATATGCGTTGCCGTATGGAGATGCTTGGTGCTTCTTGCTGCCCAAGGTCTCGATAACAACGAGATCGCCGCGCGCCTCGACACCCGAAGAGAAGTCCTCTCGAAGTGGCGCAGTCGCTTCTTCGAGGAGGACCCGAGGGGCCCGGAGGAGCGTCTCGTCTGCGGGGAGACCGACTCCCGGTCTTTTCTCCCTGAAGGGGCCGTCGCTGTCAAAGCGCGGGCACGCTGCACTGCCTCGTAGCCTTGGACGTTCACTGGGCGAAGGTGTTCGGCCGCTGTGGAGCCCCCACCGGCATCGATCCGTTGGGGCGGCTCGCCAAGCTGGTCGTGAGGCTCGAGCCCTACGTCTCAACCTTCGGTGTCTTCCGGCTAGTCGACAACGGCAGCTCGCGTCACAGCAAGAGCTCCGCCGGACGCCTGCGGGCCCTCTGGCCGAACCGCTATCTCGTGCACGTTCCCAACTGCGCCGCATGGTTGAACCAGGTTGAGATCTATCGCTTTGCAGCCAATAACAGCCATCAGGTCACTGCCTGCGGTCTCAGAGATACGTGGCCGGAATTATGGGCCAGAGCACTCGGGGTTGACGCGGGCCAATACCGTCCCAGCGAGCAGCAGCGCCCGATTCATTACTCAGATCGGCTCGTCCGGAACCCAGGCTCGCCCGCATATACCGGATGGCAGGACGCGTGCAGCCCCTGTCCTCTGCGGCCGGCGATGGCACGGCCCACCAAGCTCTGGAGCAAACTCAGCAGAAAGACGAACATGACACCCGCTCATCCCAAGTCGATGATCCTAAACATCTACGGCGCCTATGGTCGCCGCCTCGGAGGCTGGATCGCCGTCGCAGCTCTGGTCGAGCTCCTTGGTGATCTTGGCTTCGATGAAGGGACCGCCCGTTCCGCGATCTCGCGGATGAAATCCCAGCGACTCCTCGAGCCAGAACGACGCGATGGCCGTGTCGGCTACGTGCTCACCGACGAGGCGAAGGAGGTCCTCGAAGACGGAGACCGCCGCATTCTCGCCAGACGGGCACCGGCGCACCTCGAGGACGGCTGGGTTCTTGCTGTGTTCTCTGTTCCCGAGACCGAGCGACACGCACGTCACGTCCTGCGATCACGCCTGACCTGGCAGGGGTTCGGCAACGTGGCCCCCGGCGTGTGGATTGCTCCCTGGCGTCTCGCCAGCGATGCGAGGGCGCTGCTAGTCCGTCTCTCGCTCGACGGCTACGTCGATTTGTTCCACGCGCACCACGAGGCGTTCCAACCCACTTCACAGCTGGTAGCTCGTTGGTGGGACCTGGACCGTTTGCGCAGCGGGTACGCGGAATTCATCCGCGTCTGGTCTCCTACCCTCGAACAGTGGCAAGACGGTCGGAGTGAGTACCGAGAGGCGTTTCGCGACTACCTTGGCGCAGTCGCGTCCTGGCAGCGGTTTCCCTACCTCGATCCGGCACTGCCTGGCGAACTCCTTCCCTCCGGCTGGGAGGGACAACGCGCAGCCGAGCTGTTCTTCGACCTCAGCAATCTGCTCGCCGATCGCGGCGGTGTCCACGTGGCTTCCGTGTTCAACCGGTCGCCCAAGCCGAGTCACATCACAATATGATATTCTGCTGACGCTCGTCATAATTGCTTGACATCTTCTGAGCTTGGTGCCATACTTCAAGTCTTCGGCTGGGTGCAGCGTGAGATGAGCTCCAGTATCCCGATCCGCGCGAGTGAGGCCCTATGAGTCAGACAGAAGAGCTTCACGTCATCGGGAAAAGGCTCCCTAAGCTCGACGCTCCGGAGAAGGTGACAGGACGCACGGTTTACGCCGACGACCTCCGCATCTCCGGCCTGCTGCATGGCGCTATCCTCCGCAGCCCACACCCTCATGCTCGCATCAGATCGATCGACGTGTCGGCTGCCGAGCAGCTACCAGGAGTTCGGGCTGTCATCCACGCAGGCAACGTCGAGCAGCGCCCCTTCGGCTACTCCCACGACAACCTCCCTTTAAAGGGCGACAAAGTTCGCTTCATCGGGGACGAAGTGGCAGCCGTTGCCGCTGTGGACGAAGCCACTGCCAGACACGCGCTTGAGCTGATCAGGGTCGACTACGAGCCGCTACCAGCTGTCTACGACCCCTTTGAATCCCTCGCTGAAGGCTCTCCCGTCATCCATGACGAGCTCCTCGGCATCACAGGCAACGTCTCTATGCGCTGGGACTTCGACGACGGCGACGTCGAGCAGGCTGCAGCAAGCGCCGCGGTGATTGTCGAGGGTGACTACTCCTCACCCCAGGCGGCTCCAGCACCGATCGAGACGCACGTAATCGTCGCGTCGTTCGACCCCGAGGGGCATCTCACGGTCTGGAGCCCAGTCCACATGGTCTTCATGTACCGCAAGGAGCTGGCGGACTGTCTAGGTCTGGATTGGCGCCATATAACCGTCATTCAGCCCAACGTCGGCGGGAGCTTCGGAGGGAAGATCGACATCGACTCCCATGACTTCATCGCCGTCATGCTTGCCCGCCGCGCGAGACGTCCAGTGAAGATTGCCTTCAATCGGGAAGAAGAGTTCTTGGGCACGAGGACACGCCAGCCGATCCACTTCCACTTGCGGACCGGGGCGGACGCCGAGGGGAACCTGCTGTTTCGCGACGCTGAGGTTGTGTCGGACAATGGCGCTTACAACGCCTGGGGATCTCAC
>JAKACA010000191.1 GCA_021796455.1 Actinomycetes bacterium | reverse complement strand
GGGTGTGACTCATCTCCTTACTGGGAGGTGATTCGCACGGCTGCGCCGTGCGAGCGCCGCTACACCACCGCCCTGAAGGACGGTGCACTGCGGCGCGATCTTGGTAGCGGCAGAAGGCGCAAGTGCGGGGGCCGCCCTCCTGTGAGCTACTCAGGAGCCATCGTCCTACGCAGGGCACCCGCTGAGGGGACACCCCGGAGGAGCCGCCGACACCCTGGTGAAATTCGACTGGCAAGACCTGAAATTTTCGGGGACGTCAGTGGTGGAATGTCGCAGAAGGCGGGACGGGCGGGGAGGGATGAGTGCGCCCGCTGGGCGTCTTGGCACTGTCGAGGCGATGCCCGCCGGTCAGCGAAGCCCCCGCCCAGTGCACGCCCTGCCGGCGATGTGTCGCAAGAACCCTACCGACGCCCGGCCGCTCCCCCTCCCCCAAGACGTGCCGGGGATCGACGAGCTCTTGAACCGCCTGAAAGACGGCGTCGTCGAGGTCTACCAGGACCACATCGCGCCCGACTCCCGAAAGACCTACCAGGAGGGTTGGTCGGACTTCTTGGCGTTCGCCGAAGCGCTCGAGGCCCGCGGCGTCGATGCCCCGGTGCTGCCGCGTGAGCCCGGTGACCTGGCGTACCTCTACACCCTCGCCATGTGGCTCGTCTGGTGCTGCACCGAGCGCCCGGTCCTCTATGCGCACAAGGACGGCAGCGTCCATCAGCGCCAGAGCGGACTGGCGTGGTCCACGGTCAGCACCCGGCTCGCCGGCGTGACCAAGGCGCTCGCCGAACGCGGGATCCCCAACCCGACGGACAACCTCAGGGTCGCCCGCGTCGTGGCCGGGCTGCGGCGCGTGCACGCCGCGAAGGCGACCAAGGTCACCGCCCTCGTCGTGCCGATGCTGCGCTCGGTCATCGACGCCACCTACGAGGAGCCGCCTCTCGCCCTGCGGGACCGTGCCCTTGTCGCCCTGGTGCACGCCAAGCTGAGGGCGAGCTGCCTCGCGCGCCTCGACTGGGAGTCCCTCGTCGTCACCGAGGACGCCTGGGTCTTTCGGGGCAGGGGCACTCCGCTGGTGCTGCGTCCGGGTGACGACGAGGACCTCTGCCCGGTCACCGCCCTCGCCCGCTGGCGCAGCGAGGGGCTGGGCGGCGCCCGGAACGGCCCGGTCTTCCCGGCGCTCGATCGTCTCGGAGCCGTCGTCGTCTCGAAGGACGGGAGCGTGCGCCGATCCTCCAAGCAGGCGCTGGTGGGTCGGGTGCGCCTGCTGGCCGGCGGGGTGGGCGTCGAGCTGCCTGCCTCCCTCAGCCTGCCGGACCTGTCTTCTCGGGCGGTCGCCAGGTTGGCCATGGGCGCCTGCGCTGCCACCCCGGCGATCGTCCGGCGCGATCGCTCGGTGCTCACGATGGGTCTGGCCGCCGCCAGCCGGCGGCGCAACCTCTCGGAGTTCGACGTCGCCGACGCAGCGATGACGACCGAGGGTCTGCTCCTCGAGTTTCGACGGACGAAGACCGAGCCGAGGGCGGTCGACGTGCGCGAAGTGGGTGGGCGCTACTGCCCGGTCGAAAGCACCCGGGACTGGCTCGCGTGCTACGAGGCGCTGGCGGGACGACCCCTCCTCGGCAGCGACCCGCTCTATCTCCGGATCGACCGTCACGGCAACTTGAAGCTCGACGCCGATGGCGCACCTGCCCGCCTCGGGCGGGCGGCGTTCTCCGAGATCGTTCGCCGGCGCGCGGAGCAGGCCGGGCTCGTCGGCCGATTCCGCTCCCACTCCCTCAGGCGGGGGTTCGCCACCACGCTCGCGCGCAAGAACCGGACTTCCGCAGCTCGTAGGCAAATCGAGGGCCTGACAGCGCGCTGACCAGGCCGAAAGACGTCAGGAGCCGGGAGACCCGTAGGCACACGACATCCCCAGAAATACTGGATGTAGCTGGGATAGGCGTGTAATCACGTAGGCAGCATGTACCTGCGAGAGACGCGACGGCGGAACGCCGACGGCACCGAGGTGTCCTACCTGGCGCTCGCCCACAACGTGCGCGACGAGAACGGGGTGGGTGAGGCGCAGATCGTCCACAACTTCGGTCGCGCGGACCTCGTCGACCGCGAGGCGCTGAAGCGTCTCGTGCGCTCGATCAGCCGCTTGCTCGATCCCGTCGACGCGCTGACCGCGACGCTCTCGAGAGAGATGAAGCTCCTCGACTCGCGCTCGATGGGCTCGGCATGGGTGGCCGACCAGCTGTGGCGTCGGCTCGGCATCGACAAGGCGATCGCCCAGGTCGCCTCGCGCCGGCGCATGGACGCCTGCTTGGTCGAGCGGGTCATCTTCGCGATGGTCGCAAACCGCCTCTCGGTGAAGCCGCTGTCCAAGCTCGCCGGCTGCACCTGGCTGGCCCGACGCGTCTACATCGAGGGACTGGAGACCGTCTCCGACGACGCCTGCCACCGGGCGATGGACAGCGGTCAGTGAGCTCCAAGAGCAGGTGTTCTTCTCTGTGGCGAACCTGTGCAACTTGGAGGTGGACCTGGTCTTCTTCGACACGTCGTCCACCTACTTCGAGACCGAGCGCCTCGAAGAAGAAGAACAAGAAGACGAAGAGGGTGAAGAGGAAGTGGAGGAAGAGGGCCTCGTCGAGTCGGGGATCCGCAAGTGGTCGAAGCACTCCAAGGATCACAGGCCCGACCTGCCACAAGTCGTGATCGGGATGGCCGTCACCAAAGCGGGCATCCCCGTGAGGGTCTGGACCTTCGAGGGAACCGCCTCGGACCAGGACATCATCAAGAAGGTGAAGGACGACCTCGGATCCTGGGGGCTCCACCGGGTGATCTGGTGCCTCGACCGAGGCTTCAACTCCGAGGAGAACCGCCGCTACCTCCAGCGCGCGGGTGGTCACTACATCGTCGGCGAGAAGCTCCGGTCCACCTCCTTGGAGGCCGCGCAGGCGCTCGGACGCCAGGGACGCTACAAGGTCGTCGCCGGCAACCTGCGCGTGAAGGAAGTGCGCGTCAGTGGCGAGCGCTTCGTCGTCTGCCACAACCCCGAGCGCGCGGCGTACGACAAGGCGACGCGCGAGAACATCGTCGCCCACTTGCAGACCCGCATCGCAGGGTCCGACACTCTCGCAAAGGCCAAGCGCCACGAGCTCTACGGCGCGTTGCGCACGAAGCCGGGCTTCAAGCGCTTCTTGCGTCTCACCAAAGAGGGGAAGCTCCGCATCGACCGCGCCGGGGTACGGCGCGAGGCGCACTTCGACGGCAAGTACCTATTGCGCAGCTCCACAGAACGTCTGAGCGCAGAGGACATCGCGCTCGGCTACAAGGCGCTCTACGAGGCCTTCCGCGGCTGGCGGGACATGAAGTCCACCATCGACCTGCGCCCGGTCTTCCACCGGCGAGAGGACCGCATCCGCGCCCACGTCCAGCTGTGCTGGCTCGGGCTGCTCGTGCTGCGCGTCGTAGAGGTGGCGACCGCCGACACCTGGCGCAACCTCCGAAACGAGCTCGACCGGATGCACCTCGTCACGCTCGAGACCAAAGAGGGCCGCATCGCCAAGCGCTCAGCTACCACCGCTCGCCAACGCGAGCTCTTCAGCGCCCTCGAGGTGCGAGAACCGGCCCAGATCCTCGACTACGAGCTGCCGGCCCCGGTCGCGTAGTCCCAGCTCACCGCCTTGTGTAGTAGCACGACCCCTTTGCCCCCTCACCGCCGTCTTCCCTGGTCAACACCACTTTCCACCCCGTCTGCGTGCCTACCAGCTCAGTAAGTCCGGCCAGAACGCGGTGCTGTGCTTCAGAAGGCGCGACAGCTCGTCGTGTTTGCCCGGCGACTTGGTTACCGCCCCGAGGAGCTCGCGCGGATCATCAGGACCCTGGCGTAGAGGACAGCCAAGCGCCCCTATCGCGCGTCACCTATCGCTCGGCCTAGTGGGTTGCGCACCTGTCCGGAAACGACGGATAGTCAGCCAGTGGTCTCCTGTCCTGCTCCGACCCAGAGGAGGTCTACCCTCTCCGACTCGTGGTTGTGTTCGTAGACGACCGTGACTGTCGTGCCAGGGATGACAACGATGCGGATTTCGGTGGGTTCACCTTCGTGGGGGAGCATCGGGACGGAGGGAGCGGCCCAGCCTCGCGTGTTGAGCTCCGTCGCTATCCAGAAGGTCACGGCGACGCACAAGCTGCCTTCTGGATGCTCTCGGACCGCCCATTCATAGAGAGCGTCAATGTTGCCGAGGGGCACCGTCAGGCCGTACGGCGTCCCGGCGACTCGGCGGCAATTGCCTGGCGCCGCTCCGACAGCATCCTGAGAAACGCCTCGTCACCCCGCGCTCGCTGCGCCGCGGTCTCGCTCCGCTCATACCAGGAAAGCACCAACCTCTCGACGGCGCGCTGATCTCCCGCAAGCCATGCTTGCGTCGGCGTCCTTCCGCCGAGCTCCTCGTAGGCAGAGAAGTTCCACCAGTCGGTGGTATCGCGGGGAGACAGCCCAATTCGTCCGAGGATCTCACTGACGGCTGCAGCGCGCCGATTGAGTTCTCGCGGGTCCGAATCAGTGGAGGTCACAGTCTCAGGCTACCTCAGGGCCTCGCGACTACGGTGATCCCTAAGGACGCTACCTGCCACGAGGACGGTGGCCCCTAACGCCGGGTACGCAGTCGCCTTCCTTGTCGTCTCGTCCGGTACGCCCGCGCCTTCATCGTGCTCCCGCGCCCCGCCATGTCGCACCAGGCCCGTGAGCGGTTCTTCGAGCGGTCGTAGAAGGCCTCCAGGCAGACGGGGTTCGGACAGAGCTTGATCCGAGTCCACTCGCCGCGCTCGACGAGGGCGAGGACCGCGGCGAGCACGCCGGTCACGACGTCTTCGACCGCGACATGAGGCGTGCCGTCGGCATCGAGCGCGACCAAGAGGGGGATGCGGGGGAGCTCGGCCACTTGGCCGACGAGCAGGGCCCGCAGCGCGTCGCGGAGGTTCCCTGCCGCCTTCCTTTGGGTCGCGGGCAGGCCGTGCGCTTCTCCCCACGCCCGGTACTCGGGCTCGTTCGAGAGGAGGTCGACGTGTTCGTCGACGTCGACGGTGTTCAAGAAGTCCACAACGAGCGCCGCGTCGTCGGGCACTGGCACGTCACCGAGGTGACCTTCGTCGCCTTCGCCGCAGGCACGCTCGCCTGCGGCGCCCTCCTGCCGCTCGCCGGGTCCCGCTTCTCGCCTGCTGCCTCGGGCTACGGCGCCCTGGCCGGGGTGACGGCCGCGGGGTCGATCTGGCTCCTCTACAGCGCACTTGCGATGGGCCCGGTCAGCGTGCTCGCCCCGATGGTCGCCGTCATCGCGGGGCTCGTGCCGGTTCTCTACGGGCTCAGCCACGGAGAGCGGCTCGGCCCGCTCGGCGAGGGAGCGATCGGTGTCGTGCTCTTCTCGGCAGCCTTTCTCGCCTACGACCCGACGGGGCACGACGGGCGGGTCCGTCCGAAAGCGATCGCCCTCGGCCTTGCTGCCGGGGTGGTGACCGGCCTGTTCCTGGTCTCCCTCGACCTCACGCCGACCGCCTCAGGGGCAGCATCCGTGCTCGTCGAGTTCGCCGTCGGTGCCGGGCTCCTCGGTGTGAGCGTGCTCTTCAGGCGCCTCGTCTCCTCTTCGAGGTCCCCCGACCACGAGTCGCTGCGCGTCCCTCGAACGCCGTTTCGCTTCGCGATCGGAAGCGGCGTCACCCAGGCGATCGCCGACGTTCTCGTGATCGTGGGCATCCACCGAGGCCACCTCGCGGTGATGGCCGCCCTCATGGCGCTCTACCCCTTGGGGACGCTCGCCTGCGGCCGGGTCGTGTTGCACGAGCGCCTGTCTCGGGTGCAAGCCGTCGCCGTCATCGCAGCCGTCGCCGCAAGCGCAGTGCTCGCGTCGACTGGTAGGGGCTGACGTTCCGGCGTCTGCATCGGAGCCGACGTCCGACCT
>JAKACA010000190.1 GCA_021796455.1 Actinomycetes bacterium | reverse complement strand
GTAGGTCGTTGCGGAGCTGAGGCGGCAGCCTCTCTCGAGCACCCCGAAAGCGCCGCGCAGGAGAGCTTCGAACACGAGCCGGCCATCTCGCTCGGGCCGCTCTCGCTCAGCTTCGATGCGCCGAGTCTTGCGGAGAAGGACGGAGCGAAGGGCGGCAGTGGATGCCGCCGCGATAACGGAAGCCTCGAAGGCTCTGTCGGGGCAGTCGGAGACACCCCCGGAGGGCGCATGCTCCTCGCTGCCGAGATCGCGCGCGAGGAGCAGCACCGCGATGTCGCTCTCCCAGGCTTGCAGAACGCCCATGAGCCGGACCCGAAAGCGCGGTCTTCCCGGATCCACGAGAGCGGCCGAGGCCAGCCCGGCCAGCGAGAAGTCTCGCGGTACGAGCACCTCAACGAGAGCCTCGCGGATCGCCGCCACCGGCGACTCGGCCGCGGGCCTGCGCGCCAGCGCCGCGCGAACGCCCCCGAGCACCGCTATGACCTCGCCAAGAAGAAGGTCGTCCTTGCTCTCGAAGTACCGGAACAGCGTCCGCTCCGACACCCCGGCCGCCTCGGCGATCATCTCCGTCGTCGTCGCGTGAAACCCGTAGCGGTGGAAGAGATCTAGAGCTGCCGCCTCGAGCGCGGCGCGCGTCGCCGCCTTGCGACGCTCGCGCAACCCCATCGGTTCGCACCCGTCCACGCGGCGGGCCACCGGGTCCCGCTCTCTCGGCTCTTCGACCATGGAACTGCCTCTTTCGGTCCAACTCGGCGTCGGATTGGTGCCCAGCCTAGCCGCTGCCGGCGATATCTGTCATTACTGCCATCTGGCAGTGTTGACATTTTATCGGTACCTTCCTTAGACTGCACCCATGTCTCTCACCCGGGCAAGCACTCGTCACCCGATCGCCGTGATCGCGACCTGGATCCTGGTTCTCATAGCGGCCCTCGCAGCCAATCACGCCGTAGGTGGCACCTACAGCGACAACTTCTCCCTTCCGGGCACGGGGCCCCAGACCGGCGCCACGCTGCTGGAGCGGCACCTCCCCACCGCCGGGGGTGTCTCGGGGCAAGTCGTCTTTCATGTCTCTGCGGGAACCCTCGCCGCCAAGCAATCGGCGATCGACTCCTCGCTCTCGGACCTCTCCCATCTTCGTGGCGTGATCGCCGTCACGAATCCGTTCACCAAGCCGGGCGCGATGTCCTCGAGTGGGACGACCGCCTTCTCGACGGTCACCTTCTCCGAGCAGCCCGCCCTCATCGCTTCTGACGAGTTGAGCATCGTCGATGGGGCTGTGCTCCCGGCCCGCAGCGCGGGTGTCGACGTCACCTACGGCGCGGCGCTCGGCACGCTGGCAGAGCCAAAGAAGACAGACGCCCGCTCCGAGCTGATCGGGTTCGCCGTCGCCCTGGTGGTGTTGCTCATGGGTTTCGGGAGTCTCTTTGGCGGGACGCTGCCACTTGTCGGAGCGCTCCTCGCCGTCCTTGTCGGGGTGAGCCTGCTGGGCCTCGTTGCGGCCACCTCGACCTTCGCGACAGTCTCGCCGACACTTGCGACCATGATCGGGCTCGGGGTCGGCATCGACTACACGTTGTTTCTCACTACCCGCTTCCGCCAAAAGATCATGGACGGTCTCGAACCCGTCGAAGCGGCGGCCGCGAGCCTGTCTACAAGTGGGCGCTCAGTGCTGATAGCCGCATCCACTGTCGTGATCGCATTGCTCGGGCTCTATGCGTCGGGGATCGTGTTCATCGGCAAGCTCGGAGTCGCGGCGGCGATCACGGTCGCGACCGCAGCCCTCAGCAGCCTCACCCTCGCCCCTTCCATCCTTGTCCTGCTCGGGCGGAGAATCGACTCGGTCGCGGTCCGTAGGCCGGTCGCCGAGCAGGGCGGGGACGCCGACACTTGGCACCGGTACGCTCGCACCGTCGAACGCCACCCTTGGCGCTTCCTCACCGCGGGCCTCACTGTGGCAGTCGTGCTTGCCATTCCGTTGCTGTCGATCCAGCTCGGTCATATCGGGGCGGGGGCCAACCCGTCGTCCTACTCCGACCGCCAAGCCTACGATCTCATCTCCGCGGCCTTCGGCCCCGGTGAGAACGGGCCCTTCACGGTTGTCGTCACCGTGCCGAAGGGCCAGAGCCCAACAGCTCTGAGCAGCAAGGTCTCGGCCGCCCTTGCCTCCACCCCTGGTATCGCGAGGGCGAGCACCCTCACGGCCTCGCCGGACGGGGCTCTTCTCGTCGGCTCCCTCGTGCCGACGACCGGGCCGCAGGCTTCCGCCACCCTTGGCCTGTACCACCGGCTTGTCAACTCGACACTGCCGCAGGCTCTTTCGGGCACAGGGGCCCTGGCTTATGTCACCGGGAACACAGCCGCGCAGTTCGCCTTTGTCGACCTTGTCTCGGCCAGACTTCCGCTCATAATCGCTCTGGTCCTTCTCCTGGCCTTTCTCCTCCTCCTTTTGAGCTTTCGCAGTCTGCTGCTCGCTTTGAAGGCGGCTGTGCTGAACCTGTTCTCCATCGGGGCTGCTTACGGCGTCATCGTGGCCGTGTTCCAGTGGGGTTGGGGATCCTCGCTGCTGGGGGTGAGCGAGAAGGTGCCGATCGAGTCCTACGTGCCGATGATGATGTTCGCGATCACCTTCGGGCTTGCGATGGACTACGAGGTGTTCCTTCTCTCAAGGGTAAAGGAGGCATATGACCGCCTCGGCGACAACGCGGCCGGGGTCGCGGAGGGACTCTCCCAGACTGCCCGCGTCATCTCCTGCGCAGCTCTCATCATGGCGAGCGTGTTTCTCGCCTTCGTCCTCTCGACCAACGTGGTGGTGAAGATGCTCGGCGTCGGGCTCGCGGCGAGCGTTCTCGTGGACGCGACGGTCATCCGTCTCGTCGTCGTGCCGGCGACCATGACCCTCTTCGGGAGGGCCAACTGGTGGGTCCCGGCCTGGCTGGACCGCATCCTGCCCCACCTCGAGCCCTAGGACCTGCCCTCGACGCGCGAGGGCGGGGCTCGCCAACGTGCCAATAGGGTGAGACGCGGCCGTCGCAACGGCCGGAGAAGGCGAGGTGCCATAGTGAAAGAGCTCATCGGAGGACAGCTGCTTCTTCCAGCCTGGGAGAGGTGGGCGACTACTGTCGGTGTCCACGACGGCGACTATCACGGCGACTATGCGCGCCACTCCGAGCGCGTCCTGCGGCTCGCGGACGCCATGCACCACGAGCTCAGGCTCGCGAAAGGTGACCCCTTCGCTGTCTTGTCAGTGAACAGTCATCAGTACCTGGAGCTGTTCCACGCCGCATTCCTCGGCGCAGGGATCATCAACCCCTTGAACCTCCGACTCGCCCCCCGTGAGCTGCAGCTCATTCTCGCCGACTCTGAAGCCGAGGTCGTGTTCGTCGACGAGCTCTTCGCCGACCACCTCATGCGCGCCATAGCCCCGGTCCGAAGGGACCTTCCTTTGCGAAAGGTGGTCCTCATCGGCGGGGGCGACCACGGATGCGACATCACCTACTCCGATCTGATCGAGCTCGGCCACCCTCGCGTACCAGCTGAGCCAGAGGAGACCGACCCGGTCGTTCTCATGTACACCGGGGGGACGACAGGGCTCCCCAAAGGTGCCCTCCTCGACCAGCGTGCCGAGATGCTCAACATCTACCACATCGCCATGACGGTGAACATCTACCCGGGACGGGTTCACCTCCACCAGATACCGATGTTCCACGCGGCATCCGTGGCCGGGATAGTCGGCATACCCGCGACGGGGGGCATCTCGGTGGTCCAGCCGCTCTTCGAGCCGGAGGAGTCGATGAGGCTGACCGAGGAGTACCAGGTCGATTGGACGGTAGTGGTTCCGACCATGCTCGCGATGATGCTGGACCACCCCCAGTTCCGTCCCGAGCGGTTCGACTCCCTCCGCGACCTCATCTACGGCGCGTCGCCAATGCCGCCGGGGCTCCTCGAGCGTCTCCGCCACGTTCTCCCTGACGTCGGGCTCTGGCAAGGGTACGGGATGACTGAGTGCTCGTCGGTGCTGACGTTTCTGACCGACAGTGACCATGCCGCCGGCGGCCCGCCCCTCCACTCGGCTGGGCGGCCGGTCCTCGGTGTCCAGCTCTCCATCAGGGACCGCGGCGACAATGTCGTCGGCCCCAACGAAGACGGGGAGGTCTGCGCCCGTTCGGGCAACTTCTTCCGGGAGTACTGGCGCCGACCGAAGGAGACCGAGGCCGCGACGCGCGGCGGCTGGTACCACACCGGCGACATAGGACACCTGGACGAGGCGGGTTTCTTGTACCTCGTCGATCGCTTGCACGACATGATCGTGAGCGGGGGCGAGAACGTCTACTCGATCGAGGTCGAGAACGCCCTCAGTACCCACCCGGCGGTGGCCGAGGTGGCGGTGATCGGTGTGCCGGACGAGACATGGGGCGAGCAGGTGCACGCGATCGTCGTGACGCACCCGGGATCGGCGGTCTCAGCCGAGGAGCTGCGCAACCATGCCCGCCGGACAATCGCCGGCTACAAGGTGCCAAAGTCCTTCGAGTTCCGCTCCGAGCCGCTCCCGCTCTCGGGCGCCCTCAAACCCCTGAAACGCGAGCTGCGCCAGCAGCACATCGAGCGTGCAGGGGCCGGCGATCAGGGGGCCGGCGATCAGGGGGCCGGCGATCAGGGGGCCGGCGCACCCTGAGCGACATTGGCGGCGCGCCTGCTTTGGCGGCTGGTCGTGTCATTGACGGCAGCAAGCTCGAAGGCTGTGTGCTCACGCAACTCGCCAACCTGGTCTCTTTCGAGCACGTCGCAAACCCAGTCCCAGTGCAGCGCGACCCACGCCCCTCGGGTCGGCACCGACTCGAGCGCGTAGCCTTTCTTGCGCCAGGCGACGGTCTCGCTGCGGGGAGGACCCAGGTGGAGCGAGCTTCCCGTCCAGCACAGACCTTGGCTCAGTACCCTCAGCTGGTCTCCCGCAACCTCAGCTACCTGCCCCCAGCGGATTCGGCACTTTTCGAGGATCCGCAGCGGCTCGGGAGAACGGCTGGACCTCAACAGAGCGACCCATGGGTAGACGGAGAACACATGGAAGTTGTGATTGGGGCTGGCACGAGGGTGGACGAGCTCCCCGACGGGGCGCGCGCCGGGGGTGAACGCGAGGCCAAGGCGGCGACCGAGGAAGTCCCCGAGCGCCGCTTCGGTGACCGAATCGAGGAGGGAATTGCCAACCCAGTAGGCCTCCACGACTCTCTCATCGAGTGGATCCACTATCTCGTTGGCAGCGGCTATCAGCTCCAGATAAGGCCATGCCGCTTCGAAACCCCTCGCCAATTCGCGCACACTCCCGCTCCCAGCGTCGCTTTCGCTGCCGATCGAGCTTGTCTCCAGCAACGTCTCGAAGCCTTCCGGCCCGCACAGCCCGAGCGCGCTCGGAGGGTAGGCGAAGCGAGCAAAAGCCCGCTCGCCCCTGTTCGCCCCAGGCGGCTCGAGCGACATCAGAGCCCCCGCCGCTCCGTAGACCCCGTCAGCTCGTAGGCCCTGACCAGATCACGGGCCTCCTCGTCTGCCAGCACCTCTACCGCCATACCGACATGGATGCGCAGCCAGTCTCCCCGCACCACCTCGATGCCGTCGAGCACGAGGAGCGCCGTCGAGATACGCCGGTAGACGCCACCGACGTCCGCGATCACGACGCCACTGTCGGATCCCTCGGCGTCAACGACCTGGCCGACACGTTCGATGCACATCAGTGGCGAGCCCCCTCCATCATTTCTGAGCCCCCTGGCACGGTAGGGGTGTCGCGCGAGTGGCCGGCGTCGCGAGAGCACTCGCTATGCGGGGGAGCTCGCGGACAAGGCTGTCAAGGGCGACACTTACCTTCGGTGACAGACCGACACCATCGCTCGTGTCCTCAACCTCGATCCCGAAGAAGACAAGCTGATCAGGCAGCCGGTCAAGAGCTCG
>JAKACA010000189.1 GCA_021796455.1 Actinomycetes bacterium | reverse complement strand
ACCAAGTGTTGGGTAGCCCCGGAGATACCAAAGGCTAGGTAGACATCGGGCTTGACCGTTTTGCCCGTTTGGCCGACCCGGTAGGCGTACGGTACCCAGCCCGCATCGACTACCGCTCGGGAGGCGGCTGGGGCGCCGTGCAGGAGGGCAGCCAGCTCCTCCACGAGGGCGAAACCTCCTCTCTCGCCGAGGCCCCGGCCACCGGCCACCACCTGGGCCTCCTCCAGGCTGGATCCCTGGCGAGCGTCGGCGTGGCGGCTGACAATCTCGGCGCCGGCAACCGCTCCGAGGTCCAGCACCGGGAGCGGGACCACCTTGGCTGGAGGCCCCCCTGAAGGCTCGACGGGGAAGGACTTGGGACGGATCAAGTAGATGCCGGGACCATCGCCGGTGAGGCGCGCCCGCACCAGCTTGGATCCCCCGAACGCGGCATGGGTGGTGACCATTGAGCTTTCCTGGCGGACGAGGGCGACCGCGTTGGTGAGCACAGGGCGGTCGGTCCTCGCTGACAGCCACGCGGCGATGTCCCGGCTATCGCAGGTGGTGGCGAGGAAGATCGCCTCGGGGGACTCGGCAGGAGGGCTAAGCGTAATGTAATTGGGAGTCAGTTTTCCCCCGTATGAGCCGGCCTTGACCCTCGGGGAGCATCCGAGATCGCGATGCAAAATGTCCTGTGGCTAACTGCGTCCTACCGCCCTCGCCGACAACCGTCCCCCCCGGCGTTATCTGGGAGTGCCAGAGGCTACCCAGGGGGAGAGCTGCTCAGCGTGTCGATGACATGTGCTCGACGCGCCGGGCAGGAGTTCCATGTGAGCAGGTCAATCCCGCTCTCCACGTCGATTACAGTCAGGGATAACGATCTCATCCACAGTCGATCGGCACTTCAAACTGCCCTGTGGATGACATGCTTTACGGCTCCGAGCCTCTCTCGGATAACTTCATGGGGGACGGTTGTTCGTCGGGTGAGCGGCCCCGTCCATCAGGAAACGTGCCCACCCGTAGCGGTATGTGAGGACGGCGATCCTTCCCTCCGACGTCAACCAGCGATGAGCCGCCCGCGCGCTCTCGCGACAACAGCTTGGCCACTAGCAAATCCTGCATCAGCCACAAACAAACTGCATCTGGTCCTCAATGAGCGCAGATAGCCTGATTTTGACCCCATTCACTAACGGCTGCTGATCACAGCTCAACGTAAGCGGTAAGTCGGCAGCCGATTGCCCGCGGTTCCTCACATGGAACCCTTGACAACTCTAGCTGGATGATGCATCATCCATGAACGATAGATACCAGGCCGATGTCACCCGGCGGCAGCGAGTGAACTGTACTTTAGGCATGGAGCGTTGTGCATATCACCAAGGTAGAGACCTTCATCATCCGGATCCCGGTCCGCCACGCGATCGTGGGTACGGCACACGAGTTCCTGCAAACCACGTTGCACAAGGACAACCTGCAACGGTGGTGGATGGCATGACCGCGGTACTGGACAACGACGTCCTTCGTGTCGAGGTCGAGCCAGAACACGGCCGCATCGTCACCCTCCGGCATGCGAAGCTCGGTATCGACGTGGTCGCCGCGCCGCGGCTTGCGGAGAACTTCCGGCTCCTCATCCCGCTGCCGCATCGGCGAGGTCACTACGTCATCGGCCGTGACCAGCGGCTCTCCGATCTTCATGCCGACGGTGACGAGTGCCGGCTGGTCTGGCGCGGCCTCAGCTCCGAAGAAGGCCGGTTCGACATCGACGTGACGCAGACGATCCGGCTGAACGACGACGACGTGACCGTGCAGACCGAAGTGGTGAACCGTTCAGCGTTCGAGGTCGAGGAGGTGTTCAACGTCGTCCTCGGCGGGATGGGCAACCCGGCGGAAAGTGCTGACTGGCGCCTACATTACGCCAACGCCTCCGGCAAGGGCGAGGAGTGGAGCTGCTACGAGACCTTCCCGGGCAGTTACCTGGGGCCGGCGAAGCCCGTGTGGTCGAGGATGTACCCCGGCGGGATGTCGATGCCGTGGGTCGACCTCTACCACGTCTCGGGCAGCAAGGGGTTCTATGTGGGCAACCATGACCCGGAGGCCCGGCAGAGCATCGTATGGTCCGAGCTCACGCCCTGCACGACCCACGGCGGGCCGCACGGAGACGGGCAGTACTGGCCCGACCCGCGCCAGGCCGGTGACGAGCCCGTCGGCTTGGCGCTGGCGTGGAACAGCATCCCTTTCATCAAGCCCGGCACCACCTGGCAGGGCCCGCCCATCGTGCTGCACTTCCACGACGGCACCTGGTGGGCCGCCGCCGAGTACTTCCGCTCGTGGTTCGACTCCCGGATCGCTGCCGGTCAGCGCCACATTGACCAGCGGCGCTCCTGGCTCGCCACCGAGGACGCCTGGCAGTCGACGATCATCAGCTACCCCGACGGCACGATCGGCTACCGGTTCCGTGACCTCCCGCAGATGGCGCGCCAGGCCCGCGAAGCCGGCATCAACGTCTTGCAGATCGACGGCTGGGACATCGGCGGCATCGACCGGGACTATCCCCAGTACAGCCCCGATCCCCGCCTCGGCACCGCTGAGGAGCTGCGCGACGCGCTCGCCGAATGCCGCAGGCTCGGCGTGCACGTCATGCTGTTCGCCAACCTGCAATGGGTGAACGTGGAAACCAGCTGGTACGCTACCGAGCTGCACCGCTACACGGTCCGCGATCCTCACGGCAACGTGCGCAATGCGATGGGCTGGGAGTACAACACGACGCTCGGCCTGCTCGGCCAGACCGTCCATCGCATGGTGATGGTCAACCCGGCGCGCCCGGAGTTCCAGCGCATCATCCTCGACCAGCTGGCGAGCACGGTGCGGCTCGGCGCGGACGGCACCCAGATCGACAAGCTGATGGCGCTGGACCAGGTCGACTACGCGCCGGACAACCCTGCCCCACGGGCCGACGCCGTTCCCGCGGGCGCGCTGGGGACGCTCGCCCGCTTCCACAAGCAGGCCCGGCAAACCGACCCGGAGTTCGCCATCGCCTCCGAGCTGCACTGGGACCGGGCCGTTCCCTTCGTGGACGCCTCGTACTCCCGGTTCTTCACCACCGATCACCTGCCCACATTCGCCGCGGCCTTCCCTGAGTACCGGCAGAGCTGCTGCGTCACCGGCGACTTCGACTACGGCCTAGTGAACAACTGCCTGCGGTTCGGGCACGTCATCAACATCGAGGCACGCTACCTGCACGGCACAGTCGCTGAAATGCCGCACCTGAGCCGCTACGTCTCCGAGGCGCTTCGCGTCCGCCGGTCGCTGCGTGACCTGATCTGGGACAGCAGGCTCGTCGATCCACGCCAGGCCCAGGTCCAGGGCTCACAGGGAGTCCGGTACTGCGTGCACAAGAGCATGCGATCCGGGCGGTTCACGCTCGTGGCCAACCACTTCGAGGCCGAGACCCAGGCTGTCGAAATCGGTCCTTTCACCGGCAACCCGGCCGCCGTGGTGTACCGGCCCTTCGTCCCACCCGAGACGCTGACGCTGCCGTGCCAGATCGACGTTCCGGCGCAGGAGTTCGTCATCGTCACCGAAGCCGGGCCCGGCAGCGGGTCACCCCACCGCGGTATGTTCCCCGGCCAGCAGCCATTGAGCACCCGAGCCGGCGGGAGCTGACGTCAAGGAGAGTCGCGCGCTCCGCCTGGGGGCACGCCCGGCTGGCAGCGGCCGTGAACCCCGGCCCGAGCTGGCATCAAAATCAGGTTATGAGCCCCATAGGGAGAAGAGACTATGAATTTGGCTGGCACGATGATCCCCCTGGATGCCGGCTGGCGATTCGGCCCCTACACGCCCGGCAGCGAGGCGCCCGAGTTCGACGACAGCGGCCTGCAGGCCGTGACCTTGCCGCACACGGTCGGGCGGCTGTCGTGGCAGAACTGGGACCCCGACGCCTGGGAAGGCGAGTGGATCTACCGTCAACGTTTTGATACCCCGTCAGGAGCAAGCGGCATGCGGGTCTTCGTCGACTTCGACGGCGCGATGACACACGCTAAGCCGACGCTCAACGGGCACGCCCTGCCCGATCACCTCGGCGGCTACCTGCCGTTCAGCCGGGAGGTCACCGGTCTGCTGCTCCCGGCGGGGAACGTCCTTGCCGTGGCCCTTGACTCGCGCTTCAACCTGAACGTGCCGCCGAGCCGTCCCGCCCCGTACCCGCCAACGTCCGTCGACTACTGGCAACCCGGCGGGCTCTACCGCCGGGTGTGGCTGCGCGTCGTCCCGCAGAACTTTCTCGCTGACGTGTTCGCCAAGCCGGTCCACGTGCTCGACGCCGCCAGGCGGCAGGTGGTCGTGGAGTGCACGATCGACGCCACGTCGGTCCCCCGTGGCGACGTACGCGTCGCGGTCGGGCTCCGGGACGGGGGCCAGACGATCTCCTCGGCCACCACTGCGGTGACGATCCGCGAAGCCGGCCAGGTCACGGTGACCGCGACGCTGAGCGGGCTCGCCTCCGTCGCCCTTTGGGACGTCGACGACCCCAACCTGTACACGGTCGTAGCGACCCTCATGGTGGACGGGGCCCCCGCGCACGAGAAGCGGGTGCGGATCGGCTTCCGCGAGGCCGACTTCCGGCTCGACGGCTTCTACCTCAACGGCCGCCGGCTCAAGATCTTCGGTGTCAACCGGCACCAGCACTACCCGTTCTCGGGCGCTGCGATGCCTGATCGCGTCCAGCGCAAGGATGCCGAGATCATCCGCCGCGAACTCAACTGCACCATGGTGCGCTGCGCGCATTACCCGCAGGCGGAGGCGTTCTTCGATGCCTGCGATGAGGTCGGGTTGATGGCCTGGGAGGAAGCGCCCGGCTGGGGCTATCTCGGTGACGATGCCTGGAAGTCTCTCGTGGTCCGGGACGTGGGTGACATGGTGCGGCGAGACCGCAACCATCCCTCTATCATCATCTGGGGGGCGCGCATCAACGAGACTGACGACGACGTCGAGTTGTACACGCGCACCCGCGACCTGGCGCACCAGCTCGACGGGTCCCGGCCAACCGCCGGCGCCATGGCCGGCCGCTTGGACACCAAGGACTACGTCCAGGACGTGTTCGCCGAGGACGACTACAACAGCAGTATTGGGCCTGACGGTAAGAAGCGGCCCGAACTCGACGTTCTCAGCCCGCGCACTGATCGCCCCTACCTGATAAGCGAGGCCGTCGGCACCATCTCCGGCCCCGCCCGGTACTACCGCCGGGTCGACACCCAGGAGGTACAGCAGGGTCAGGCGCTGGCGCACGCACGCGTTCACAACCTCGCTGGAGCCGACAACCGCTACTGCGGCCTGCTCGCCTGGACCGGCATCGACTACGAGTCCGGAGCCGGGAAGCACGGCGAGAACATCTACCACGCGGTCAAGTACACCGGAGTCGTCGACCTGTTCCGCGTCCCCAAACCCGGCGCTGCCATCTACCAGGCGCAGGTGGACCCGCGGATCAGGCCAGTCATCGCCCCAGCGTTCTATTGGGATTTCGGGCCAGCCTCGCCGGTCACCAGCCTGGCCACCGCGATGATCTGCGCCAACCTCGACAGGCTCGTGCTCTACATCGACGGCACCCACTACGCCACCGTGACGCCCGACACCGAAGGCTATCCCCACCTGCCCCACCCGCCGTCGTTCGTGAACTTCAGTCAGGTCGACGCTGCGGCCCTGCCGGAGCTTCGCATCGACGGCTACCTCGGTGACGAGCTGGTCGCCTCGCGCACCTTCTCCTCCGACCCCGCCACCGATCAGCTCTCGATCAGCGCCGACGACTGCAAACTGGTCGCTGACGGCGTCGACACGACCCGTGTCGTCTTCCGGGCGGTCGACAAGTTTGGCGCGCCCCGGCCCTATGTCGGCGGGCAGGTCGACCTGACCGTGGACGGTCCCGCCACCCTCATTGGCGACAATCCCTTCGCCTTCGGCGAAGCCGGGGGCGTGGGCGCCGTCTGGGTCCGCACGCTGCCCCGCTCTGCCGGTACGATCACCGTCAACGCCGAGCACGCCA
>JAKACA010000024.1 GCA_021796455.1 Actinomycetes bacterium | reverse complement strand
CCTTGTGCGCTCCATCGCGAGCGGTGAGCTCGGCACGCGCGTGGCGAGCGCAGCGGGCGGCAGGCCGGAGCTCTCCGAGCACCAGGGGCCCGGCCTTCTCTCGGAGTCGTCGCTGAGCGACCTCGAGGACCGCCCGACGCCGGTGCACGAGCTCGACGCCTCTGCAGGAAGCGACCGAGCGGAGCCTACCGGCGACAACGAGCACCTGGATCCAACCCCCGGGTCGGCCCTGTGAGGCCTTTGTTGCAGCGATGACTGTCACGGTTGACCGCCGTAGCGACCTCACACTCGAGCACTTTCGCCGAGTGAGCACACTCGGAGAGGGGGTCGCGATCGGCTCGGTGGCTCGCGAGGCCATGGCCGCCGCGCGGCTCGCATACAGCGAGCTCGCGCGCTCCGGCGAGAGCAGATCTGGTCCCGAGCTCCTTGGCCACCGGGGCCATGGCCGCATGGTGTGTCTCGGTGACAGCTTTGGCCAGCCGGAGCTCTCCGAGCAGGTGGTCCGAGGGATCGTCTTTGCTCGGCTGGCAGATCTCATCGAGGGTCATGGGCTGTGCAGGCCCGAGGTGGCTGACATGCTCGTGGCCCTGCTCGGTGCCACGATGCCGAGAGTGCCTCTCGGTGGAGCGATCTCGGCCGGAGAGAGAGTCGTGCTCGGCCGCATCGTGGGGGCAGTCGGCCCGGGCCGGCTCGAGCCTGGCGAGGAGGCGGCACTTTTGGACGGTGCTCCGTGCTCTGCGGCTCTCGCCAGTGACGCGGCCCTGAGGGCCGAGCAACGTAACGCGCTTGCCGAGGCGATCTTCGCTCTCTCGGTCGAGGCCATGAACGCGCCGCTTGATGCCTATCACCCGGCTCTCGGCCAGATGTGGGGAGATAAGCACACCAAAAGCGCGATCGACTCGCTCAACTACTGGCTTGCAGGTGCAGCCCAGCCCCGCCGCGTGTTCCAGGCGCCGGTCAGCTATCGGATCCTCCCCCTCGTGCTCGGCCAGGCACGGCGTGCCGCGGCCGAGATGGAGCAGGTGGCCAGGACAGCTCTCGGTGCGGTGACGCTCGATGTCCTCTACCTGCCTCCGTCGCGAGGTAATCCACTCGGTCTCGTGCTCGAATCGGGCGGCTCGTACCAACCTGTGTACCCGGCGATGAGCACGCTGTCGGCCAGCTCGGCCGACCTGTGCACGCTCGCCGACCGGCACAGCACGAAGCTCCACCGCTCCGAGGTGTCCTTGCTCCCCGACCGTCTCGACGCAAAAGGGGAGGGTCGTGGCGCTTCGACTGCCCTGTTGGGTTACGTGCAGATCGGCCTTGGCGAGCGAGCCCGTCATGGTGCGGCCCGCACCGTGCTGCCGGCTTCGGAAGGCGGCGCCTACGACGGGTGCGACGACGTCGCGCTTTTGTCGCTCCTCGCCTATGAGCGCGAGCGGCTTGTCTCCTCCCAGCTGGAGGCAAGTCTCGCCGTCCTTGCCGTCGTCGCGAGCCAGGCGCTTGATGTCACGGGCCGGAAGATCGCGCCACGGCTTCGTCCCCTCCTCGGCCTCGTACGTTCTCTCGTCCCTGTCACGCGGTCGCAAGAGCCTCTCCGGCAACGAGGTGACGAGCTGTCCATCCTGACCGATCGCCTTTCCTCCATGATCGGAAGTGGCGAAGTGCCTGCCTTCCTCGCGCTCGAGGAGACGGGACTCCCCGCCAGCCAGGCAGCGCCATGACAGTGGTGGTCGACAGCTGCGCGGACGTCAACCTCGAGACACTGCGGCGCGTCGCGCTCGAAGGGGAGGGCGTGAGGCTCTCGGACCGGGTGGTGGGCCACATCGCGGCCGTGCACAGGCGGTTCCAGGATCACGTGGAATCCCATGCCGATGGTTTCATCTACATGGTCACAGCCGGTGCCGGCCCTGACGCGAAGAGTCACTACAGCCTTGAACAGGCGCGCGAGCGCCGCCGGCGCCGCCAGCCATTCCTCGGCCTGTCCTTTGGAGGCGACAGCCTCCCGCAGTACGTCTCGCGCGCGACCATATTTGCCGGAATCTCCATGCTCGTATCCGGTCACAGCGCGACTCACCCGGCCCGCGCCCAGGCGATCGTCGAGATGCTCGACCGCGAGCTTCCCCGACTCCCGACGCGTGGGCTGGTCGCCGCGGGCGAGCTCATGTCGAACTTCGTGCTGCAGAGCCGGTCGTCGGCGACGATCGCCGATGAGGGCTTCTCTGCGGGGACCGGGAACGGCTCGCCGGCGTCAAGTGCCATGGCCGCTCTGGCCGCACTGTTCGCGCGCCGACGGCTCGAGTTGTCAGAGGTGGTCTTTGCCCTTTCGATAGAAGCCATCCGAGCACCGCTCTCGCATTACCACCCGGCGCTCAAAGAGCTCTGGAAGGATCCTTTTGCCGCTCTCGCCCTCGACCGGCTGGGCGAGCTCCTCGACGGCGCTGCCGTCATCCGCCGCAGCACCGCTGCGCCCGCAAGCTACCGAATTCTCCCGCGCGTTCTCGGCCAGGCTCGCCGGGCGCTCGCGACTCTCGAGGAGGTCGCGACCGTGGCGCTTGCCCAAGGGGTGCCGAACCCGGCCTTCATCTTCGAACCGCTCCCCGGGCCAGAGATGAGCGATCAAGCGAGGCAGGACGGGGAGAGCAGGCCGGAGGCAACCGTCTCCAACGGGTCGTTCCACAACAGCTCGGTCGCCCCGGCGATCGACTCGATGGCGGCGAGCTGGGTCGAGTTTGGCGCGATCGCGCAAAGGCATGCAGTCAAGCTCCACAAGGGAGGCGTCTCACAGCTGCCCGACCGCCTGCTCCCCCCGGGCACAGACTACGTGACGGGCTACTCGACGACCTACCTGGAGTACGTCCCGAACCAGGCCGTCGAGGAGATGCGGCGTCTCCTCCAGCCGACTCTCCTCTCCCCGGCCGAGACCGCTGCCTCCGAGCAGGACGACGTGGCTATCACCGCGCCGGTCGCCTTTGTCGCCGAGAGGGAGGTGTCGAGCCGTCTCGACGAGGTGCTCGCGGTGCTGGCGGTCGTCTGCTCGCAGGCTATTCACCTGACCGGCTGCTCGGTCGCGCCCCGGCTCGAGACTCCCCTCGAGCTCATCCGCGAGCTCGTGGCCCCCGTCGAGTCGCGCCGCCAACTCGGCCAGGAATGCGGCCGGCTGGCTGGAGCGATCTCCGCCGCGATCGAGCACGGTGGCGCCGAGCTTTCTGACCTGGCAGCTACGAAGATTGGCACATGACGCGCTCTCCTCGGCTCTACTGCGGTGTCGCGCCGGTGCCGCAGCTGTCGCGCAGGGCTCTCACCCGTAGGTCTCGTTCGCGACCGGCTCTAATCCGGAGGATGCAGGCAGCCGGCGGGTCCCAGCGATCGCGCAGATGGCGATGATGCCGACGGCGCCGCCTGCGATCTGCAGCACGACGAGCGACTGGTGCAGGACGAGCCATGCGGCAACTACCGCAAAGATGGGATTGCTGGCACCGACGACAGACGAGACGGAGACGTCGACGATGCGGTGCGCCCAGTTGATGAGCAGGTGACCTCCGCCGGGAACGAGCGCGAGAAGTGCGATCCACAGCCAGTTGCGCTCGCTTATCGCGCCGATCCCCCCGAGGCTCTGGTGGGCGATGAACACGATGGGCACCGTCGCGATCATCGCCACGACTGTGACGCCGAGGGTGTACTCGAGGGCCCCGAGGTGCCGGCGGGCTCCCTTCGAGACAAGGAAGTAGACGGACCAGAACCCGAGCGACGCAGTGGCAAGCAGATCTCCGGCGAGGTCATGAGTGCTTCCGACACCACCTCCGATCACCACGGCGACGACGCCCGCGATCGCGAGTGCTGTCCACGCGACATCTCGCCGTCCTATGTGCTCTCCGAAGAGCGGCCCGGCGGCGAACATCACGAGAGCGGGCTGTAGCGCGCCGATGACGGTGACATCCGCGATGCTTGTGAACTTCACGGCACTGAAGAAACAGCACATATCTCCGCACAAGAGCAGGCCTGCCGGCACGGCTCGGGGCAGGGCATGCCACACGCGGCGTCGCCCCGAGGCAAGTGAAGCTACCAATAGCAGCACCGACGCCACTGCCAGCCGGTAGAAGGTGAGAGACAGCGCCGGAAGGGTTGCGAGCTTGATGAACACCGCGGCCATCCCCCACGCCGCCGCGGCTGCCGCAGTCGCGGCGATGCCGACCAGAGGTGGTCGGGTTCCAGCTGGGTGCTTAGTTGCCGTCGTGTCCTCCACCTCCGCGGTCAGAGTAGGTGAGCCGGCTCCAGATGGCTCCCGTCGGAAAACCGGTCCAGCCGGAACGCCTTGAGGTCGAAGCCCGGTTCCCGTCCCTCGACGAGGGAGGCGACGATGGATCCGACCGCCGGGCTGGTGCCAAAGCCGTGGCCGCTCATTGCCGTCGCGATGACGAGGCCCGGATGGCTCGGTGGGGCGTCGATGACGCCGAGCGCATCGGGCGTCGCGTCGATCTCGCCGGCCCAGGCCCGCAGGAGAGTCAGCTCCCCGAGCTGGGGGTAGATGCGGTGGGCGGCCGCGAGGCAGCGGGCTACGTCGCTCGCGACGGCTCTCGGGGCGTACTCGTCTCCCCCCGCGCCGTGAAGGGCGCGTGCGAGCGCGCGCGCGAGGCTTGCCCCGTCCAACCTGAGCTTCAGCTGTGAGCGGTTGGCCAGATAAGACGACAGGTACCTTGGAGCGTCGCGCACGGCACCCGGTTCAAGGACGATCTCGTTGCGCGTCGCACTTGCGAGGCGCAGGCTTCCGCGCAGATCCTGTCGAACGAAGAGCTCGCCCGTCCAGGCCGCAGCATCCGTCACTCTCTCGACCGGCGAGGTGAGGATAACGCTCTGGCGCACGAGTCTCTGCGGGAGCCGCGGGCCGAGTTGCGCCACGAGCTTGGCGCTCCCGGCTCCCGCGGCGAGCACGACGGCTCCGGCGGTGACCTCGCCCATTGGGGTGACCACTCCGGTCACATGGCCTCCGGCACTCGACATGGCCACGACCCTTGCTCCCTCGACGATCTCGACGCCGTGTGATCGAGCCGCGGACTCGTAAGCAGCACATGTCGCCTGAGGGTCGGCGTGCCCGTCGCTCGCGGTGAAGATTCCAAGCAGCCACTTGTCCCGCCGCGCGCCGAGGATCGACGCGATCTCCTGGTCGGAGACGACACGGCTGTCGAGGCCCAAGGAGGCAGCGACCTTCACCCAGCTCTCATAGGACGCGGCCAGCCCGGGGTCGTTCGTGAGGCGGAGGTTCCCGCCCATCACCCACTCGACGTCCTTGCCCAGCTCACCCGAGAGCGACCGCCAGCGCCTGTTCGCCTCCATCATGATCGGCAGCTCGGGCAGGGCCCGCCCTTGCTGGCGCACGAAGCCGAGGTTGCGACCCGACTGCTTGGAGCCGACGCGGTCCTGCTCGATCAAGAGCACCGAGACACCGCGGCGAGCGAGCTCGTATGCCGATGCCAGACCGACGATCCCGCCTCCGATGACGACAACGTCACGGCGGAGCGGGAGTGCCTGTACCAAGGTGCCCGAAGCGTGATTGGCACTCATAGGCGAGATGGGTCGGACCGGGAGGCACGAACATAGCGGCCGGCGGGCTCTGCTCCGAGGTAGTGGCCGTCGCGCACGACTTGCTCGCCCCGTACGAGCACGTCGCGTACCTGACCTACGAGGGGCTCGCCGTCATAGACGCTGTCGCCCGTGCCGTCGTCAAAGCTGTAGGTGCCAAGGGTTGTGGTTGGCACCGGATCCCAAATGACTATGTCGGCATCAGAGCCCGGCGCGATAGAGCCCTTCTTGGGGTGGATGCCGAAGGCGAGAGCGGGGCCCGTTGAGACGAGATGGACGAGGCGCTCGATCGGCAGTCCCCTTGCCAGTCCGCGTGAGAGGGCAAGGGGCACGCGTGCGCCGATACCGGCGAGCCCGTAGTAGTAGCCGCGACCTGACAAAGAGATATCTGCGATTGTCTCCGAGCGCGTCTGGGAGTGATCGGATCCGAGAGTGTCGATCGTGCCGTCCGACAGCGCTTCCCAGAGCTGCTCGCAGTCCTCGAGCGAGCGGAGCGGGGGAGCGACGAGGTACCGCTCCGCGTCTGTTGACTCATAGCGAGTCGAGTCGAGTAGGAGGTGGTGAAGGCAGACCTCGGCCCAAAGCCGTGCCGTCTTCGCGTGCCGCGCGAGTCGAACCTGGGAAATGGACGAGGCGCAGGAGAGGTGCGTCAAGTAGCAGCACGCGCCGGTTACCGCCGCTGTAGCAAGAGTCCTCGCGACAGCGGCTGACTCCGCCTGCGGTGGCCTCGTGTCGGCGAAGACTCGCGGTCCCTTGCTTCCCGAGACGAGCGCCTTGTCGAGGAGGCCATCTATGAGCTCTCCTTCCTCGCAATGCACCTGCACGATCTGGCCGGTGCGCGCGGCCGCCGTCATCAGCTCGAACAGGCCTCGCTCCGACCACATGATGCCGAGCTCAGCGTAGGCAAGGAACACTTTGACTGCGCATGCTCCGCGATCGCGGATCGCCTGCAGCTCCTCGATCCGGACGCGGTCGGGCTCATAGAGCATGGCGTGAAGGCCCACGTCCACGACAGGGCCGGTCGCCGCCAGCTCACGCTCCCGTCGCAGAAGGCAGTCGAGACCGCTCTCGCCGCTTGCCGGGTTCGTGAAGGACAGAACGGTCGTGGTGCCTCCAAGAGCAGCGGCTCGCGTTGCCGCGACGATGTCGCCCATGACGTGGGTGTGAGGATCGACTCCCCCGGGAAGCACGAGGCAGCCACTCGCATCGATCTGCCTGGCGCCAGTAGCGGCCATCCCCGGTTCGCTGAGCGACCGGATGCGGCCATCTGTGACCTCGAGGTCGGCCCGGACACCGCCGGCTCGGGTGATCACCGTACCGCCAGAGATCGTGAGGCTGCTCACGATCGAGTGACGGCGGTCGTAGTGGGGAAGTCGAGCTTGCCGGTGAGGGCGCACCTTCCAAACACTGAGGCAAGTGCTTCGGCCTCGGCCGCCTGGTGTCGCTTTCGCGGGACGTCGACCGGTGCGAAGACCGAGCGGATCCCTGCAAGAAGGTCACGAAGGGGTGGCGCGACGTCTCGGCCCGTAGCAAACAGCGCCTGGCTGGAGACGAGGGCAAGGATCGCGAGCGCGCCGTCGAGCCCACTCGAGGCGCGACGCTCCTTTTGGTGGGCCAGTGAGGTGGCGGAGGAGACGTCGTTTTGCGCATCTGCGACGGCTGCGGGCACGAGTGTCGGTGTCGCGGCGGAGCGGGCTTGCTCGACGTAGCCGGCTATCGCCCATCCGAAGAGGTTGGTTGCGCCGGAGGGAGCCTCGTCACCGTATCCGGGAGGGTTGAGAAGAGGCGGCAAGCCGAAGCTCGGACCCCGGTGAAACGCAGCCACTTGCCGCTCGGCCACTGCGGCGAGCTCGGCCCAGGCCGAGGACATGCCCTGCAGCACAGGGCACGCGGTGGCATTGTGAAAGCCGCCGTTGCACACGACGCGCCCGTTGCCAGCCTCCTCTTTGGGCCCAAGGTAGACGGGGTTGATCGTTACGGACCTGAGGGAGATCGTCGCGGCTCGTTCCAGCGCCGTGACGGCCCGGTGCCCCTCACCGAGCAGGCGAGGCACGATCCGGAAGCTCACCGGCGCCTGCCGCTCGAGGCGCGAGTCTGCTTTGGCGCCAGCAAGATGGCGGCGAAGGGAAAGCAGCGCTGCGGTCTCGTGCTCGTCGCTCCAGAGATGATCGAATGCCTCATCGTAGGCATCGAGCGGGGCGCGCAGGGCCTCGATCGCGAGCGCGAAAACGAGCTCGGATGCCTCGAGGCGGTGCCGAGCCTTTAGCGCAGTGTCGGCAATAACCGCGGTCGAGTACGGGCTCCCGTTGATGAGGGACATGCCCTCACCCTCCTCGAAGTCGACATCCCCGAGTGCCGTCACGAGGTGGAGCATTGGCAAGACCTCGCCAGGACCAGCTAGGCCGTCGAGGGGTACCGGCGGCAGGGCCGAGTCAAGCAGGGAAGCTATCTTGTCGGCGACTTCGGGGCGGGTCTTCGCGTGTCCCTCGACGAGGTCGACGAGACGAGCGAACACCATGCCCCGGACGACCTCCTTGTCATGGAAGCCGCCGCCGAAGCTGTGCGCCGAGTGCGTGCGAAACGACCGCGCGTACTCGCGCTGGCGCGCGGGCGGGACAGTCGTCGCCACCTCCACACCCGGTCTTGTCGTCGTCCCGTAGATGAAAGCCGACCTGTCGGCCTCGAGCAGCTCCAAGAAACCCGCCCGGGCCCTAGCCATGGCCTCACGCGCCGCTGGGCCAATCTCTACCGGCTCGCCCTCGAGCGCCACCCTGCGGTAGCTATCGAGAGTGAAGTCGTCCCTTGAGTCGACGACGACCGTCACCCCCCGGCCCTCACGGCGCTTTGGGGACCGGGGGGTGAGCTGTCACAGCTCAGCTCTTCGAGGCGTTCCAGAGGAAGAACTGCCCCTGCGCCGTCGGGTAGACGCCCTTTACGTTCTTTTGCGTCGCGCTCAGGTAGTTGTAGAAGTAGGCGTAGATGATCGGCGTCTCGTCGAGGAGGAGAAGCTCGATCTGCTTGGCGAGCCTCCGCTGGACCGACAGGTCGACCGCCGCGATGTACTGCTTCGAGAGGGTGTTGTACCTGGGGTCGTTGAAGCGGGCCGCATTCCACGAGCCCTGGCCGGTCTTAGCGTTTATCGACTGCAGCGGGGCTTCGAGGAAGACGTTCGGCACTGATCTCGCGCCGTAGTCGACGAGGCTCATCTCGCCGTCCAGCCAGTCGGACTTGCCGAACACCGCGCTGCCGTAGTACTTGTTCTGCGCCTCGACTGTGAGCGCGATGTCGACGCCGATTGCCTTGGCGGACTGCGCGACGATCTGGGCGAACGCCGGCATCTCCTGGACCTGCTCGGTGACAAACGGTGTCTTGAAGCCGCGAGGCACGCCGCCCTTTGCGAGCAGCTTCTTCGCGAGGGCGAGGTCCTTCTTGCGCTGGGGGACCGCAGGCGGCCCGACTGTCTGTGGGAAGACCGGCGCGAAGGGGCTGTCGTTGCCCACCTGGGCCTGGCCCTTGAAGAGAGCATGCACGATGGCGGGCCGATCCAAGGTGTAGGCGATCGCCTGGCGGACGTACTTGCTCGTAAAGGGGTGCAGGTCGTTGCGCATCGAGAGCTCGCGGTGCGTCGACGCCTTCAGGCTTATGACGTTGAAGCCGCCGGTGAGAAGCTGCGGGCTCACCGCGACTGAGAACTGGTCCATGCAGTCGATGCTGCCGGCCTCCAAGGCCGAGGTCATGGCCGACTCCTCGGCATAGAAGGTGAGCTGCACCTCGGCGGGCACAGCCTTGGTACCCCAGTAGTGCGGGTTGCGAGCAAGCACCGCGCCGACACCGGGCGTGTAGCTCTTCACGATGAAGCGACCGGTCCCGATGAAGTCCTTCTCGTAGTTGGCGTAGTCGTAGCCGTTCGGGACGATGATCATGTTGTAGTTGTCCTCGGTGACCGCGTCGAGGAAGCCTCCATCGGCCTGCGTCAGGTGGAAGGCGACTGTGGTGTCGTCGACCTTGACAACCCCTTCGGGCAAGAGCGTGCCGCCGAACACCGAGAGGGCATTTGCCACGCCTTTCGGGTTGCACTGGGTCTTGAAGCTGTAGACGACGTCGTCGACGGTCATCGGCGCGCCGTTGTTGAACTTGACACCTTGGCGGATCTTGAAGGTCCAGACCGTCGCGTTCGCGTTCGCGCTCCAGCTCGTCGCGAGCCAGGGGTGGTAGCGGTTCTGCTGGTCGATGAAGACGAGAAACTCACCGACGTTGCCGAGGAGCTCGAGCCCACCCTCGTCGTTGATCGTGAGAGGGTTGATCGACCCGGTCGGAGCAAGCAACCCGGCTGTGATGGTCCCGCCCTGGCGGGGCGCCGATGCACGAAGCACCGAGCTTGCGACGCGGCGCGAGGTACTGGCTGCCGCGGGGCTCGAGTAAGCCTCGAGAATCCCTCCGAGCACCGGGATCGACAGTCCCATCATCGTTCCGCGCCGGATGAAGTCGCGCCGCGAGAGGTTCCCGGCCACGAGCTCGTCGATGACGTGCTCCTGGACAGCTCCGCGACCGCGCCGCAACGCGTCGAGCCTTGCGTGGTCGATCTGCGCGCCACGATTGTCACTGCTCATGAAATGCCCCCTTGTTCAGGTATTCCGGGAGGGAACACGGTGTTGTCCGCTCCAGCCGTAAACGTTCCGAGCCTTGCTGTAACGCAATCTACACGAATGTCCACTTAGGTTCAATCGCGTTCACCCTGCATCAACACAGCTTGCGCCGGTAGGGCCCGGTGCCGTCGGTCCCCCCGGCGATTCCTCGTTCTGCGCTTGGCGAAGCTGAGCCAAGGGTATGTGGCAGCGCATCATATGGCCATCCTCCACCTCGAGGAGCGCCGGCGCGGCCGACTCGCAGATCCCGCTTGCCAGGCGCCTCGGGCAGCGCGTGTGAAAGACGCAGCCCGAGGGAGGATTGGCTGGGCTCGGGATGTCGCCGGTGAGGCGGATGCGGTCGCGCTTTGTCCCATCCAGTGTCGGGACTGCCGACAGCAGCGCTTCGGTGTAGGGATGGTGAGTGCCGGAGAAGACGGTCTCGGCACCGCCGTACTCCACCACCCTGCCGAGGTAGAGAACCGCGATCCGGTCTGAGAGGTAGCGGACCACTCCGAGGTCGTGCGAGATGAACACGAACGTGATGTGCTCGCGGCTCTGCATGTCCGCGAGAAGGTTCAAGATAGCAGCCTGCACGGAGACGTCGAGGGCCGAGGTCGGCTCGTCGCACACGAGGACCTTTGGGGAGCCGGCGAACGCGCGAGCGATCGCCACGCGCTGCTTGAGCCCGCCCGACAGCTGTGCGGGGCGAAGCGGCAGGTGCCGCTCCTCCAACCGGACAGATCGCACTATCTCCAAGAGGCGTTCCTCTCGCTTGGCTCGCGGCAGTCCGGTCAGCTTGGTGAGGTTACGTCCGATGATGCGCCGGACGCTGTGACGCCTGTTGAGGGCCGAGTCGGGGTTCTGGAACACGATCTGCATCGCTCGCAAGTGCTCGCGGGTGCGCCGTGAGACCGTCGGTGCGACGGGTTCGTTGTCCATCTCTATGACCGAGCCTTCGTCGGCGGGAGTGAGGCCCATGAGAACCCGGGCCAGCGTCGTCTTGCCACATCCCGACTCGCCTACGAGCCCGAGCGTCTCGCCCCTGTAGAGGTCGAGATCGACTCCAACCAGAGCCCGCACCTTCTCACCGTGGCTCCCGAAGGTCTTCGATACGCCCCGGAGCCGCATGACCGGTTCGGCGAAGTGCTCAAATGATTGCCCAGTTGACTGCTCGGCGACTTCCTCCGGTGTCGTCCGTGGAAGCTCGGGGGCTCGCTCGAAGTAGTGGCAGCGCGACATGCGGCTCGCGTTCACCTCGTACATCGGCGGAGCCTCCAGCCTGCACCTCTCTGTGGCAATGACACAGCGCGCGACGAATATGCACCCGGTCTCAGTCGTGCCAGGAGCTGGCAGGAAGCCGGGGATGGTGTCGAGCCGACCATGGTCCTTTCGGTGCCCACGTCTCGGCACGCAGCGCAGCAGCCCGACGGTGTAGGGGTGACGGGGTTGATCGAATATCTCTCGGGCAGGACCCTGCTCGACGATCTCGCCCGCGTACATGACCCCCACTCGGTCGCACATCTTTGCTATCACGGCGAGGTTGTGGCTGATGAAGAGCACGGAAGTGCGAAACTCCTGCCGCAGAGATGCCACGAGCTCGAGCACCTCGGCCTCTACGGTGGCATCGAGCGCGGTCGTCGGCTCGTCGAGGATCAGCAGCGACGGCTCGGCCGCGAGTGCCATGGCGATGATGACTCGCTGCAGCATGCCTCCTGAGAGCTGGTGGGGGTAGGCCCGCATCACGCGGCCGGGATCTGAGATTTGCACGGTGCCGAGGGCCTTCTCGGCCCGATCCATCGCCTCGCGCTTGGCGACCCCGGAGATCTCGTACACCTCCGCCAGCTGCCGCCCGACGCGGATCGACGGGTTGAGCGCGCGGCCAGGCTCCTGGTACACCATCGAGATGGTCCGCGCTCTCAGACGGCGGAGACCCTCAGACGACAGGGATCCGACGTCCTGGCCGTTGACCGAGATGAAGCCACCGGCGACCCGGCCGTTTCTTGCGAGGTACCGGGTGATGGCGAGCGCGGTGGTGGACTTCCCGCATCCAGACTCGCCAACGAGTCCGAAGGACTCCTGCCGCCCGATCTCGAACGATACGTCTCTAAGGACCTGGCGGTCAGTTCCGCGAACGCTGAAGCACACGTCGAGGTGGCTGACCTCGAGCGCGCTGTCGGTCTCGACAGCGTTGCCAGTGGGTGGCGGGGCTGCGAGAGTCACTGGTTGACCACCGCCTCGATCGAGTCGGAGACGAGGTTGACCGCGACGACGAGGGACGCGATGGCAAGGGCAGGGAAGAGCGTCTCCCACCAGTATCCGGCTGCGAGGTAGCCCGAGTTGGCGGCGATGTCGGCTCCCCAGTCCGGTGTCGGAGGCTGGACGCCAAAGCCGAGGAAGGACAGGGTCGCCACCGTGAAGATCGCATAGCCAAGTCGTACTGTGAACTCGACGACGATCGGTCCGAGCACATTGGGCAGGATCTCGACGAACATTATGTGCACGGAGCTCTCGTCACGAAGCCGAGCCGCCGCGACGTAGTCGAGCTCACGCTCCTGCAGCACCGCGGTGCGCACCGTTCTCGATATGAGCAGCGCGAACACGACTCCGATGACGATTATCAAAGTGCTCGTAGACGGCCCGGCGGCGACGACGAACAGGAATGCCACGATGATGACTGGCAGGGCGAGAACGGCCTCGACGACGCGCCCGACGAGGTTGTCCACGACCCCGCCGAAGTATCCCTGCACGAGACCGACGGCTGCGCCGAGCGCCGTGCCGAGAAGCGTCGCGATCGGAGCGATCACGAGTATGTCTCGCGAGCCCACGATGACCCGGGAGAGCACGTCGCGACCGAGCGAGTCGGTCCCGAACCAGTGCGCGCCGGACGGGCCTGCGTTCACCAACAGCAGGTTCTGGTCGAGTGGGCCGTAGGGACTTATCGCTTGACCGAAGATCGCGCAGACTATCCAGAAAAGCAGCACGGCTCCGCCGATGCGAAAGCTCCAGGACTTGAGCAGCTGGCCGAGATGCTCGCGGCGGATTCGCTTTGCAGAGACATCGATCGCGCCTGCGGCACCCTCAGGTGCCGCCTTGGGGCTCGAAGGAGCTGGTGGCACCGTCAGAGCCTCGGCTCCCATCCTGCTCATCGATGCCCCACCCGGAGCCTATTGCGAGCCTCGTTGCCCGTCACTGGTCCGAGCCGCCGAGCCTGATGCGTGGGTTGAGCACGGTGTAGACGATGTCGGCGATGAGGGTTGCGGCGAGATAGACGACGCCGATCACAAGGACTCCAGCTTCGAGCATCGGGAAGTCCTTGTCGGTGGCGGCCGTGAAGATCAGCCGGCCGAGCCCGGGGTAGTTGAAGAGGTCCTCGACCACGACGAGCCCTCCGATCAGGTACCCCGTCTGGGTGGCGATGACCGTGATGGTCGGCAGGAGCGAGTTGCGCAGGATATGGCGCCAGATGACGACCCGTCGCGGCAGGCCCTTCAGGACAGCGGTGCGCGCATAGTCCGAGTCGAGTGCCTCTATCGTGCCTGCCCGCGCCATCCGGGCGATATAGCCGAAGAGGATGAACACGAGCGGGATGGCGGGAAGGATGAGGTAGCGCAGCTGGGTCGGAAAGGATGACCCCGGCGGAGCGTCGGCTGTGACAGGCAGCACCTTGGTGACGATCGCGAGCAGGACTATGAGCACGATGCCCGAGACGAACTCAGGCACGGTCGACAGCGAAAGGCCGGTCACGGTGATGACGCGGTCGATCATCTTTCCGCGCTTCAGGGCCGCGACCACGCCGCCGAGGATGCCAAGGGGGACGACGATCACGAACGCGACCACCGCCAGCTTGAGCGAGCGGCCGAGCGCCGGCACAAGAAACGAGCTCACGGGGGCGCGGTACTCATACGAGGTTCCCAGGTTGCCGTGCAGGGCGTCCCAGATCCAGCTCCAGTACTGGACCACGAGCGGCCGGTCGAGGCCCAGCTGGTGGTCGAGCGCGCGCACGGCGCTCTGGGCCGCGAACGGTCCAAGGATCGCCCGGCCCGGGTTGCCCGGGAGAATCTGGCCGGCGAAGAAGATGATGATGCTCAAGAGGAAGAGGGTCAGCAGCGCCAGCGCGAGGCGCTTCACCACGTAACGTGCCATTTACACCTCCTCCGCTGGCGTGAGCCAGTCTCGGGCAAGCGGGCCCGTCGCCGTGGGTGCCCCAATGCTTTGCGACAATGTAGGCCCATGTCCACTCTCGTTCAACAAAGTTGTGCGCCCCGCGGCCTTCGGGGCTTGGCCGTTCTCGTCACAGGCGCGGCCTCGGGCATCGGCCGGGCGACCGCCGAGCGATGCTGGCAGGACGGGGCGACAGTAGCGGCTCTCGATCTCGACCTCCGGAGCCTTGGGGAGACGATGCAGAGATTAGAGGCGCTTGACGCCGGACGGTACATCGCCCTCGAAGCCGACGTGGCCGATCCCATCCAGGTCCGCTCCGCGCTGGCAGACCTGGCGCGCTCGCTCGACGCCCTCTATGGCGTCGTCAATGTCGCCGGGATAGGTGGTTACACAGGCGACGTCGCAGAGACCACCCTCGAGCAGTGGGGCCGTAGCCTCGCGGTCAACCTGTCCGGCGCCTTCCACGTCTGCCGCGAGGCGTTGGCGCTCCTGCGTGCCGGTGGTCGTGGTCGGATAGTAAACGTGAGCTCTCAGTACGGCCTCCTCGGTGGCGCCGGGAGCCCCGCGTACTGCGCGGCCAAGGCTGGGATGATCGGCCTCACCAAGGCCATGGCAGTCGACCACGCCGATGAGGGCATCCTTGTCAACTGTGTCTGCCCAGGTCCCATCGACACAGCCATGCTCGCCGCGTCCGGTCGCAGCGGGGAGCGCTCGAAGCGCGAGTCGCGCCGGACGGCGACGCGGTTGCTTCTCGGTCGCCCGGGGCGCCCCGACGACGTCGCGGGCGTGATCGCGTTCCTGCTCGGGCCGGATGCCCGCAACATGACCGGCGCCGTCGTGGCCGTCGACGGAGGCTGGAGTGCGAGCTGACTGCTCGCGTGGCGGTTAGAGAACTGCCTTGAGAGCGACCTTCTCGCCGGTCTCGAGCGCTTGCTCGGCCGCCACGGCGACAGAGAGAGTGACTTTGGCGTTGGCCGGAGCGCAAAAGACGGCGGAAGGGTCGCCTTCTCGGGCGGCGCGGAGGAACTGGCGCACCGATCTGTCGAATGGGTGCGTCGTGGCTCGCAGGCTGACGGGTTGGCCCTTGCTGGATCCTGTCAGGGTAAAGGAGGGGTCCAGCTCCAAGCGCAGCGTCGAGCTCGACGCGACGACGTCGAGAGCATAGGTGCCGGGCTGGCCCGGCGCCGTCCACGCGACCACGATCGTGGCAAGGGCCCCAGAGGTGAGCTCGAGGGTTATCGACACGGCGTCGTCAATGTCTCCCTCCTCAACAGAGCTTCGCGCCAGGCGCACATGTCCGGCCGCGGCCTGGACTCGCGCGACCTCGCCACCGACGGCTCGCACGAGGTCGAGGTGGTGGCTGCCGCGCTCGAGGAGGTTGCCTCCGCCGGCCACCCGCTCGAGGAACCAGGGTCGGCTCGCAGTCGGGCCGATGCTCGTGCCTAGCAGGAGACCGGTCTCCTCGTCCGCGAGGATCGAGGCCAGATCGTCGAGGAGCTCGACGGCGTGCCACTGGTAGCCGATCGCGCACACCGCCCCGCTTGCGTCGGCGGCCTGGACGATTGCCGCGGCGTCCTCGAGCGACCGGGCGATGGGTTTCTCCAGGTAGAGGGCGAGACCGCGGCGAAGCGCCTCGACGGCCGGTTCCCGGTGATGAAGAGGCGGCGTGCACACGAAGAGCGCTTCAAGGTCTTCCTTGTCGAGCAGCTCCCGCCAATCCGAGTAGGCGCGAGAGCCGGCGTCCGCGGCGAATGCCCGGGCGCGCGACGCTTCGATGTCGCACACGGCCGCCACCTCCACCTCGGGCAGTGAGCCGAGAGCTCGTAGGTGCTCTCTCGCAATCCATCCCGTGCCTACGATCCCGACACGGATCCTGTCCACCTGACCTCCTCGTCGTGTCTTCAGGGCAGCGGGCCAAGGCTTGAGCCATGATGATCACCCACCGCGGCGGCCGGCCTGAGCAGCGCTCAGACTAGCTTCGCCTCCAGCTTGGGAAAGGACTAGATCATGGCTTGCGCCTCTTTCAACCGGAAATCTCCCGGACCCGCCCGCGATCTGATCGGTTATGGCAGGAACCCGCCCGCCGTCGTCTGGCCGAACGGCGAGCGTGTGGTGATAAGCGTCGTGATCAATTACGAGGCAGGCGCCGAGTACTCATTCGACGAGGACGGCCGGAACGACACCTGGGGCGAGTACTCCTACCAGGTCGGCCCCGAGGTACGAGACCTTGGGACCGAGACCCACTTCGAGTTCGGGAGCCGGGCTGGTATCTGGCGTCTTGCCCGCCTCTTCGACCGTCTCGGCGTCCCCGTCTCGGTCGGCGCGTGCGCCGCGGCTCTCGAGGTGAACCCCGAGGTTGCCGAGTGGATCGTCGAAGCGGGTCACGAGCCTCTCGCACATGGCTATCGGTGGACGGAGAGCTCCATGTTGTCCCGTGAGGACGAGCGCGAGGAGATGGGCCGCGCCGTCGAGATCTTCGAGCGCCTGACAGGGAGCCACCCGCGCGGGTGGTACCTCCGGTCGTTCCCGAGCGTACACACGCGCGAGCTGCTCGTCGAGGAGGGCGGTTTTCTCTACGACTCGGACTCGTGCAACGACGAGCTTCCCTACTTTGCCGACGTGGCAGGCACGCCCTTCCTCGTCGTGCCCTACTCCAAGGTTTACAACGACACGCGCTACCTCCTCGAGCCGACCTACTCGACTCCTCGACACTTCTTCGAGAGTCTCCGAGTGGGCCTGGACTACCTCTGCCGCGAGGTGGACGAGGGTGGCGTCCCGAAGATGATGACGGTTGGACTGCACGAGCGGTGGAGTGGCCAGGCGAGCCGGGCCTCAGCCGTGCGTGATTTCGTCGAGTATGCCCTCGGGCAGAGCGGCGTTGGCTTCATGCGCCGCGTGGACATTGCTTCGTGGTGGGTCGAGCACTGCCACGAGTGGCAGAAAAGCGGACCGGCCGGCGCGGACCGAGCAGTGGCGGCCCCAAATGCCTGAGTGTCAAGCGGGCGTGACCACGCCCCGGCGCGCTCTCGAGCTGGAAGTCCACGGGATCGGCACGGTCGATCTCGGACTCGCCGATCTGACCCGCAGGGGTGCGGTGTTGTTGGTCTTCGTCTCCGAGGAGTGCCCCACCTCGGCTATGGCGCTCCGGCGTCTTGGCCCCTTGTGCCGGGGTTGGGAGGAGAAGGGCCTAAGCACCGTGGCGATCTTCGAGGATCCACTCGAGGTTGGGGCCCGAGTCGCCCGGCGGTTCGGGTGGACTGGCACTGTCGCTGCCGAGGATCCGCCGTATGAGACCTCGCGTGCCTACAACCTCGACTCGGTGCCGACCTCGGTGCTGATCGGCAGAGACAAGGCGCTGGTCGAGGTAGTCGTCGGTTGGGATCAGCCAGCGCTGGTGCGCCTGCTCGGTCGGGCTGAGGAGATGGTCGGCTCGAAGCTGGATGTCCCATCCGAGACAGAGCCGTTGGCAAAGCCTGGCTGTTCGTCCAAGGCTGCGCTCGATCCGCGGCTCGCGGCGGCGGTCGCAGCTGGTGGCACCGATGAGATCGAGGAGATGTTCGCGCGTGGCTGGACAGACGGTCTGCCCGTGGTACCGCCGACGCGCGCCAGGGTGGATGCGATGCTCGCGGGCCGAGACGGCTCCCTTGTGCTTGGGGCGGTTCCACCTTCGGGGGCAGTGGCCACCCTTGAGCGGGTGGCTGCGTGCGCAGTGCTGGCCGGGTGCCTCCCGTCCTACTTTCCTGTGGTCATGGCGGCGGCACGAGCGGCTCTCGATCCGCGCTTCAACCTTCATGGCCAGGCCGTGACCACCCAACCGGCCGGCCAGCTCATCGTCGTCAACGGCCCGATCCGGGAGGCGATAGGTCTCAACAGCGGCATGGGTGCCCTTGGGCCGGGGTGGCGGGCGAACATGACCATCGGCCGTGCGCTCCGCCTGCTCGTCAGCCTCACAGGGGGCGGCATGCCGGGCAAGCTCGATCGGTCGACTCTCGGCCATTCCGGCAAGATCGGCTTCTGCCTCGCGGAGGACGAGGAGACCAGCCCCTTCGAGCCGTTGCACGTCGAGCGTGGCTTCGATGCCGGCAAGTCCGTTGTCACCCTCATCGGGGCTGACGCGCCCCTCTCGGTCTCCGACCACCGCAGCCGTACGCCCGAGGACCTCGCCTGGGTGCTCGGCTGGGCGGCCGCGAGCACCTGGAGCACGAACTGGTGGCCCTTGGAGGAGCCGTCGGTCTTCGTCATCTGCCCGGAGCACGCGGCGATGTTCCGCGAGGCGCGCTGGAGCAAGGACCGGCTCCGCAACTACATCTTCGACGCGGTCCACAAGCCCGCGCGAGAGCTGCGGCGGGGTGAGACCACACCGTCGGTGCATGCGGCGGGCGATCTGGCCGAGATACCGAAATGGCGCACGCCTGAATCGATCGTCATCGTGGTGGCAGGCGGAGAGGCCGGGCGGTACTCTGCGGTTCTCGGTCCATGCACTGGCATGGGTTTCGAGATCATTTCCAAGGAGGTGGACTGAATTGAGCCCGGAGTACGTGAGCCCGTTCGACGACGCCAAGCGGGTAGTCGATCCGCTCGCGGCGCGCCCGCAGAGCCTCGATGGGCGCCACGTCGTCCTATTGGACATCCGTAAGAACCGGGGCTCGGAGCTGCTCGACCGCCTGGAGCAGCTGATGAGGCGCGGCGGCGCGACGACGTCGCGGATCTCCAAGGAGATCTTCTCCAAGCCGGCGTCCATTCAGGTGATCGACGAGGCTGTCGCACGGGCGGATCTCGTGGTGGAGGCACTTGCCGATTGAGGCTCGTGCACGTCGTGCAGTGTGTACGACATCGTCTCTCTTGAGCGCAGGGGCGTGCCTGCAGTCGCAATCGCGACCGAGCCATTCGTCGACGAGGCGATAGAGCAGGCGCGCCTCTTGGCGATGCCTGACTGCCGTGTCGTCTATATCCCTCATCCCGTGCAGCTCCTCTCGCCAGAGGCTCTCGCGGCTCTCGCCGATGCGGCGTTCCCCGCTGTCGTAGGCGCACTGACCGCCGGCGCTGGAGCGTCCTAGCGCGCACGCTGGGCCGCGGACCAGATATTGCGACTGCGGGTTCGACCACCTAGAGTCAACGGTGTTTCCTGGGAAGGGACATCAGACCAGGCGCCTCGACACACGCGGGGCGCGAGCCAGGCACTCAAGGGGAGGCAATAGTGGCGCGTGATCCGAAGTACGACGTTCTCTTCGAGCCCGTGAAGATCGGGCCGAAGACTCTGAAGAACCGCTTCTACCAGGTGCCCCACTGCATCGGTGCCGGCTCCGAGAAGCCGGGCATGCAGGCGTACCACCGCGGGATAAAGGCCGAAGGGGGCTGGGCCGCCTGCTGCACCGAGTACTGCTCGATCAGCCCGGAGTCAGACGACACCATGCGGGTCTCGGCGCGCATATGGGACGACGGCGACGTCCAGAACCTGGCGGCGATGTGTGACCGCCTCCACCAGTACGGAGCGCTCGCCGGCATCGAGCTCTGGTACGGCGGGCCACACGCCCCCTGCCACGAGTCTCGTGACACGCCGCGCGGCGCATCCCAGATCGCCTCTGAGTTCGAGTCGAACATATACCCCCGCTACGCGGACAAGCAGGACATCCAGCTTCTCCAGAAGTACTACGTTGATGCGGCCATCCGTGCTCGAGACGCCGGCTTCGACATTGTCTATGTATACGGGGCTCACAGCTACCTGCCCCTTCAGTTCCTGTCCCCATGGGCGAACAAGCGGACCGACGAGTACGGCGGCTCGTTCGAGAACAGGGCCCGTTTTTGGCGTGAGAGCCTGGAGAAGGTGCGCGAAGCAGTCGGGGACACCTGTGCCATAGCCTCTCGCTTCGCGGTTGACACGCTTTACGGGCCGGCCGGCGTCGAGCTCGAGAAAGACGGGATCCGCTTTGTCGAGTACGTCGACCACCTTGTCGATCTCTGGGATCTGACCGTCGGCGATATCGCCGAGTGGGGCCAGAACGCCGGGCCGTCGCGTTTTTTCGAGGAGAACCACGAAAAGCCGTACACAGGACGGATCAAGCCGGGCAATCACACCGACAAGCCGGTCGTGGGGGTGGGTCGAATCGTCAGCGCGGACACGATGGTGGCCATCATCAACTCCGGCCAGTTCGACATCATCGGGGCCGCGAGGCCGTCGATCTCAGACCCGTTCCTGCCACAAAAGATCGAGGAGGGTCGCCTCGACGACATCCGCGAGTGCATCGGCTGCAACCAGTGCATCTCCCGTTGGGAGATCGGCGGACCCCCGATGGTCTGCACCCAGAACGCCACGGCTGGCGAGGAGTACCGCCGCGGCTGGCACCCCGAGCGCTTCCACAAAGCAGCCAATGCGGACAAGAGCGTGCTGGTAGTGGGAGCGGGACCTGCCGGCATGGAGTGCGCCATGGTGCTCGGCAAGCGTCAGATGTCTGCTGTGCACTTGGTCGAGGCCGAGCGCGAGATCGGCGGGCATGTGAACTGGGTGTCGTCGATGGGCCACTCTGACGGCAAAGAGAACATCTTCCGCGGGACCGCGCGCGGCCTTGGCGACTGGAAGCGGATCGTCAATTACCGCCAGATTCAGCTCGACAAGCTCAAGAATGTCGAGGTCCATACCGGTAGCCGCCTGGACGCGAAAGGGGTCCGTGAGTATGGCGCCGAGATAGTCGTGGTCGCGACCGGCTGTCACTGGGCCACCGATGGCCTCAACTCGGTAACTCATGACACCATTCCTGGCGCTGACACGACCTCAGAGCCCTGGCAGCTCACGCCAGAAGACGTGGCGCTAGGGCGCAAAGAGGTCGGCCACCGTGTGCTCGTGCTCGACAACGAGGCGTACTACATGGGCGTCACGCTCGCGCAGAAGCTTGCCGGCGAGGGCCACGAAGTCTGGCTCGTGACACAGCGCGGCGAGATCGCCAAGTACATGGAGTTCACCCTCGAGGCACCGATGATGCACCGGGAGCTTCACCGTCTCGGCGTTCACATGTACCCGGAGACGATGATCGAAGAGCTCGATTCGGGAACCGTGACGACCTACAACGTATGGGATCCGTCCCACAAGGACCGCTTCCAAGTCGACTCGGTCGTCTTGTGCTCGGCCCGAGTCTCGAACGACGAGCTCTACCGTGAGCTCAAGGCCGACCAGGCGGCACTCGAGGAGAACGGCGTCGAGGCGCTCTATTTGATCGGCGACGCCGGTGCCCCGAGGATGATCGTCGACTCGATCTTCGACGGCCACCGCCTTGCCCGGGAGATCGACAGCCCGAACCCGGCGCTTCCCCTGCCTTTCATCCGGGAGCGTCGCCTGTGGGGCAGCGCCGACAACGAGTCGTACCTGACGCAGCTGCTCGCCAACTCCGACATGGATCCAATGCCCGCCTGACACCCTCGGAGGCCCCGCGGCTGGCCGGTGATCTAGGCACGACTCGGATCACCGGCCAGCTCGCGTCTCGGCCACCTCGCTCTCGCTGCCGCCAGGAATCCCGAGGGACTCGAGCACGAGCTCGGTGATCTCGCGCAGCTCGATCTCGCCCTCGTGCCCAGATGTCTTGATGGCATCTGAGTACATGGTCACGTCCTTTGGACATGCGACGACGAAGTAGTCGAGCCGTCCGAGGGCGGTGGCTTCATCGATGCGCTGCTCGCTCGTGCGGCGCGAGCCCTCTGCCCGTTGCTCCTTCATCCAGATCCTGCCGCCGCCCGCTCCGCAGCACAGCGAGTTGTCCCGGTTGCGTGGCATCTCCACGAGATCTACCCCGATTGCTGCCAACAGCCTGCGCGGCGCTTCGAAGACTCCGTTGTAGCGACCGAGCATGCACGGGTCGTGGTAGGTGGCACGGTAGCCGAGACGGCGCCGGGGAATGAGACGGCCCGACTCGACGAGCTCGAGCAGCAGCTCGGAGTGGTGCACTACGTTCCAGTCGCCGCCGAAGGCAGGGTACTCGTTCTTGAGGGTGTGGAAGCTGTGCGGATCCGAGGAGAAGACACGCTCGAAGTCGCACGCGTTGATCGCGGCGATATTGGCTTCAGCGAGGGTTGCATACAGCCCCTCCTCTCCGGCTCGGCGCACGTCGCATCCAGCGCTGCGCTCGCCGTCGCGCAGGATGCCGAAATCGACCCCGGCGTGGTGAAGCACAGTGGCGAGGGCCTGCGAGACCCGCTGGCTGCGTGGGTCGAAGGAGGCGTAGTCGCCGACGAACCACAAGAGCTCGGCCGGCTCCTTGCGTATGTCCTTGACCTCGAAGTCAAGCCCGTCGGTCCAGCGGCCCCGCTTGCGTTTCGGCTCGCCGAAGGAGTTGCCGGCCTTGAAGAGCGTCTCGAAGCTCGACTGCAGCATCGGCTCGAGCTCGCCCCTCTCGACGAGCTGGCGTCGGAACTGATTGATGATCGGCACGTGCTCGATGCCGACCGGGCATATCTCCACACAAGCCATGCACTGGGTGCACGACCACAAAGTCTCGGCGCGAATAGTGGTGCCGAGCACCTCGCGATCGAGCCCGGGAGCTCCGGCCGCGCGCAAGAAGCTGTGGGCGCCAAGTGTCGCCTCGGCAGCCTCCCGCAGGTCCAAGATGAGGTCTCTTGGCGAGAGCGGGTACCCGGCCGCGGCGGCCGGACAGGCATCGGTGCACTTGCCGCACTTGGTGCAGGCATCGAGCGACAAGAGCTGATGTCTGAGCAGATCGGTGACAAGGCTGTAGCCGACTTGGTCGGGCTCGGCGTCTGCTGGCAGGGCGACCAGCCTCTTGCCGGCATCAGTGTCCCTAAGCGCGACGTTGGCCGGGGCAGCGAGCATGTGGACCGCTTTGGTGAAGGGGATGGACGCGACGAAGGCCTCGGCGGCGACACCGTGCACCCACCAGATGACGTGGTGGGAGAGCTCGGCGGCGTGGCCTGTAAAGCCCGCCGAGCGGAACAGCTCCATGAGCACCCAGCCGACGAAGGACCAGTCTGCAAAGGACGGGTGAGTGACCGCGAGCCAGGTCCCTTCGAGGAAGAAGCCCGTGATCGCAAGGGTGAACAGCGTCGTGACGAACACCACGTCCCCGGCGCGATAAAGGCCGCGGTCGTACTCGCCCTGGGCGCGGTCCGGCCGCCGGTAGTCAAGGCGCGGCACTCGCCGTATCCACCTGTTGGCACCGAGGAGCACGAGCCCGGCAAGCAGGAACAGCCCCCCGAGGTCGAGGGCAACCTTGAAGGCGAGGTAGAAGGGGCCAGTCCAGAAGTTCGTGTGGAAAATCGGCTTAGTGATGTCGGTGTCGATGCCGAGGATGGTGGTTCCGGCGAACAGGACGAGGAAGCCGTAGAAGACCATCGCATGCCCGAGCCCCGCGACCCGGTCGCGCCGGCGGATCCAGGTGTGGGAGAAGACGATGTGAAGCATTCTCAGCGCTCGCTGCCCGAGATCGCGCAGCGGCTCACGTCGTCCAGCGCGGTACTTCGAGACGAGCATCGCCACGCCGACGGCGAAGATGGCTGTGGAGACGACGATGAGGCCGTACCAGACGACGATCTCTGCCCGGCTCAGCCCCCAGAAGACCGAGCGAGTCTCCCCCACGGCGATCAGTACAGCTTGTCGAGCTCGTCGGCGACGTCGAACAGATCGAGCACGGCACCGAAGTCGGCGACGGAGAAGATGGCGGCGTCCGGGTCGCTGTTGACGGCGATGATCGTTCCTGCCCCCTTCATGCCGGCAAGATGCTGTACCGCACCGGAGATTCCAAAGGCCAAGTAGACCTTCGGCTTGACGGTCTTGCCCGACTGGCCCACTTGGCGGGCAGACGGCATCCAGCCGGCGTCCACGATAGGCCGCGAGACCGCAAGCGTGGCTCCCATCTTCTCCGCGAGCTCCACGAACCGCTCGATGTTGTCCCGCTCTCCGATTCCTCTCCCGATCGAGAGGAGGAAGTCGGAGGTGGTGATGTCGACCTCTGATGGGGGAGGCTCACGGTAGCCCCGATGTCTCGCACGCGACGGTGTCGTCTCGAGGCTGAGGTGACGGCGCGCAGCCGAACCTCCCGGCGTAGCCGGGGCCCAGACGGTGGGGCGAAGGAGAAGAAGGACTGGAGCGCCCGCAGCGAAAGTGAGCTCTCCGTGGACCTTGGAGCCGTAGAAGGCACGCGTCGCGACGATGGTACCTGGGGACTCGACCTCGACGGAGAACACATCGCTGGCAAAGCCGAGCTCGCGCCGAGCCGCCACTGCAGGCGCATAGCCCATGCTGTTGACGGTGAACCCTGCGAGGATCACCTCGGGCTCACTTCCGTCCAAAAGGGTGTCGAGCGCCTGTTGGTAGACGTCGTTCTCGAAGTCGTCACTCTCGCCGGCGCGCACCGCCACGATCTCGTCGACCCCGACGAGGTCGACCGAGTCAAGGAGCGCCTCGGGCGAAGCTGCGATGACGGCGACCGTCACCGGGCGCGGCAGTCCCTGGGCGGCGGTCACGAGCTCGAGCGTCACATCTCTCACCTTGCCGCCGAGATGCTCGGCGAGAACGAGAGTGCCGCTCATGACAGCCGCGCTCTTACGATCTCGGCGATCCGTGCCGCGACGACGGCAGCGTCGCTGCCGAGCATCTCGGCACCGTCGCCCTTCTCCGGCACGAACATCTTGCGCACGGTATATGCGCGTGGACCCTCGCTCGGCACGTTCACGACCTCGATCTCCTTCGCGTTGGCCTGCTTGATCGCCCGAAGGTTGGCATAGCGAGGCTCGTTGATGCCTGTCTGGATGGTGAGAAGCGCCGGCATGCCAACCTCGACCTCGTCGAGGAGGCCGCCCTCGAGCTCCCGGTGCACTTGGGCCTTTGCCGAGGTCGCGTCGTAGTGGACCGACGTCACCACTGCGACCCGGGGCAAGCCGGCGAGCTCGGCCAGCATGACACCCGTGGCCGCCTGCACGGCGTCGCTCGACTGGACGCCGCAGAGCACGAGATCGGGCACCTCGCGCCCGATGATGCCAGCGAGCCGTCGAGCCGTTGTGAGCGGATCCGATTCGTCTATGCCTCCGGCTTCGACTCTGATCGCGCGGTCCGCGCCCATCGCGAGGCACCGCCGAAGAGCCTGCTCGCACTCCTCGTCCCCGACCGTGACGACCACTACCTCGTGGCCATCTTGTCCGTCGAGCGACTCCTTCAGGCGAAGCGCCTCCTCGAGAGCGAACACGTCCCATTCGTTGAGAGAGCTCTCGAGGTAGTCGTGGTCCACATCGCGACCTGAGTCGTCGATCTCCACCTCGTCGCCTAGGGCCGCGACCTGCTTGACGCAGACGACTGTCTTCATGGGTAACACCTGGTGCCGGGCACGGGAGCAATTTGTACTCGCAGTGGACAGGGTTTCGCAAAGGTGGACGAGGAGATGGTGCCCGCCCTGGCCGCCGGCTGGCTGCCGGCAGGCTGTACGTGGGTCAGGAAAATAAATTTAACATTCCATCCCTTCCTTTTCTCGGCGACACGCGTATAGTCTCCGGTGGACTCAGTTTCATAAGAGTGGACACCAGGGGGATCGGCTCGGACAGGCACGGCTTGCCTAGAGCAGGTTGGAGCAGGTCCGATGAGCTCTGGTGCCCGCGATCGACAAGCCGATGAGGCCAAGAGCCTTGGGGAAAAGGGGGAAGATCCAGTGGCCACTGCGGTCGTCGAGGAGCGGCAGCTCCTCAAATCACTGCGATGGTGGGACGGATTTGTCATCGCGCTGTGCAATCCGGGTTTCCTGATCTCGTCCCTCGGCTTCACGATGGGCGCTCTCGGCACTACCGGTGCCCTTCTGCTGTGGACAATGTCTGCGCTCATCGGGCTCATGCAGGCGTGGATCTACTCCGAGGCCGCCACGATGTTTCCCGACAAGACCGGCGGGATCTCGCTCTACGGCCACGAGGGGTGGCGTAGCCGCTTCTCCCTCGTCGGGCCGATAGGTGCCTTCGGCTACTGGATCGGCTGGTCAGTCGTGCTCTCGATATTCGGGAACTTGATCGGCGCCCTCATCCAGTCACAGTGGTTCCCGAGGACGGACTGGACCTGGTGGACGATCGCGGGCGTCCACTTCGGCCTGCCCCAAGCCCTCGGCGTTGCGGCGATCATCTTCGTCTGGCTGTTCAACGTGCTCGGAGTGCGCCCCGCGATATGGCTCGGGTATGTCACTGGAGTCGGCCTCATGGTCCCGCTTGCCATCTTGATAGTCGGGCCCTTCGTCTCGGGTCACTGGCATAGTGCCAACATGACCTGGACGATCCCGGGCGGCTACTCGGGCTTCAAGCTCGTGATGGTCTACATGTTCTTGAACGGCTGGTCGGCTTACGGAGTCGAGGTGAGCGCGACGTTCGCCCCCGAGTTTCACGACACGAGACGGGACACCTCGCTGGCTCTTCGTACCGGGGCGGGTTTCATGCTGTTCGTGTGCATCTTCCTGCCCCTCGGCCTCGGCGGCGAGTACGGAGCCCCCTCGGCGGCGACAGCGACGGGTCAGTTCTATACAAAGGCGATGGCGGATCTGGTCGGTACCGGAGGCGCATCGGTGCTCACAGTGCTGCTGATCGGTAGCCTGCTGCTCGCCATGATGTCCTCGACCGCCGATGCGGCCCGGGCCCTGTTCGGGATATCTCGAGACGGCATGACGGTAAAGCAGCTCTACCACCTGAACAAGAACCACGTTCCCGCTCGTGCCATGACGGTGGACCTCGTCGTCAACACCTGCCTCATCGTCTTTGTGGCCAACAACCTCGCGATCTTGTACATGAGCAACATCGGCTACATCCTTGCCCACGTGCTCGCGCTCTCCGGCTTCCTCCTCCTTCGCAAGGACCGGCCCAAGTGGCCGCGACCGATCAAGGTGGGTGGTGCCTGGGTCGTGGCGACGGCTGTGCTGATGGTCTTGAACGCGGCCTTCCTCGTATACGGGCTCACGAACCCGGGACTGGCCTACGGCGTGTCGTCGAGTGACACCTTCATCGGGGTCGGCGTGATCGTCGCCTCAGTGCTGCTCTACGTCTACCGGCGTCTCGTCCAGGACCGCAAGCCCCTCGTCTTCCGAGACCAGGTGTCGCTGGTGCCGACTCCCGCGCAGATGGCTCTTCTCACCGAGGAACTCGCGCCCGCGACGGTTGCGAGCTCCTGAGCACCGGAACCAAGGCTCCGGCGGCAAGGGCATGACTGGTCCTACCAAGGAGCAGATCGAGTCCTACAAAGCAAACGGCTTCCTCGTCGTCGAGCAGTTCCTGGACGACGAGGAGGTCGAGCGCTTGCGGGGGGCCTTCGAGCGAGTGTTCTTGCACGACTTCGAGACGGGGATACGGCCGGATGAGGTCAACTACACCCCCGGCGTGACCGATCCTCAGCTCACCCGGCAGATGTGCAACGCGTGGAAGTCCGATCGCGTCATTGCGGCCACCACGCTCGCCTGGCGCAACGCGGCCTTTGCCGCGGAGCTCACGGCGTCCCAGTCGGTGCGGATCAACCAGGACAACCTGATCTGGAAGCCGCCGGGGGGACTGCCTCTGCTCGCGCACCAGGACGCGGCCTATCTCGGCTATCTCGACCCGCCGAACATGGTGACATGTTGGATGGCGCTCGACGATACCTCGAGCGATGCCGGCACGATCTACTACCTGCGCGGCTCTCACCGGTGGCTGCATGCCCCGGTCGGCGGGCAGTTCCACGCACCGAAGGACTGGCTCGCGTACGCGCGATCAGTATGCCCGCCCGGCTGCGACATCGAGCTCGTCCCCGTAGAGGTTCCCGCCGGCGGGGCTGCGTTTCACGACGCGTGGGTCTTCCACGGCAGCCCGCACAACGAGAGAGGCGATGCCGAACGCCGCGCCGTCATCAGTCACCTCATGGACGGGTCCACGCGCTTCAACCCGGCCAGTGCCCATCCGATCTACTCCCGCTACCGCCGCCCGGGGAGCACCGCGATGGACGAGGCGTTCTTCCCGGTGCTGTGGAGCGCGGACGGGTACAGGAGCTCCTGGCTCGAGGGCTACATCTCCGGGTCGATCTGAGCCGAGCGTATTCTTGCTCAGCTGCAAGGTGGCCGCCGCTGCCCTCACTCGGGTCGCAAGGACCAGGTGGGGGCGGCCCGGGCCCGGGCCCGCAGACGTGCGCGCCAGCGGGGCATGAAGAGCAGGTACCAGCCGGAGACTGCCACCGGCATGAGAAAGAAGAAGGAGCCCGAGACCACTAGAGCGAGCACGAGGAAACTGAGAGCGATCGCGCCAGCAGAGGCTATGACCTTGATCCGCTCGGCTCGCATGGCGCGCATGAGTCCCCAGTACTCCTCTGGGGGGATCTGGTGGGTGTTCCACCGCCGCCCGCACGTGCACGCCCAGCTCTCGCCGTAGGAGAGGTGCCGGATGTCTCCGCAGTCGCACTTGACCGTGATAGCAGCACCCTTCACCGTGGACAGTGTACGGCCCGCAACGCACCTGTGGTGGCAGGACCTTCGACCCTGCCTTTCGACCCTTGCGGCCGGATGATCCGCGGACAATTAATGGCAGCAAGGTGGTGACGACGAGGTAGGAGGCCATGGACATGTTCGAGAAGGTGCTCGTAGCTGTCGATCTCTCGGATCACGGGAAGAAGGTGCTCGAGGTAGCCAAGGAGCTCGCTCGCAAGATGGGGAGCGAGATTCGCGTCGTCCACGTGGAGGAGATGGGCTTCGTCGGCCGTGCCGGTCAAATCCCCCTGGAGAAGAGGGACGAGGCCGGCGCAGTCGTGGCGACAGCAGTGGCGGACCTCGAAAGAGCGGGCCTCAAGGCGACCGGTGCGGTGCGTGCCGCACAGACGACGCGCATAGCCAGGGAGATCGCCGAGGAGGCGGCTGAGCAGGGTGCTTCGATGATCGTCGTCGGCGCCCACGGCCACGGCGGGCGCGACGGC
>JAKACA010000188.1:1453-6182 GCA_021796455.1 Actinomycetes bacterium | reverse complement strand
GGCGGAACGCCGAGTGAACCACCTGAAAGCCGCGGCAATGGTGCGTGCACTGTCCGGTGACTGGCCGTTTAAGTCGCTGTCCGATGTCACCGAGGACCAGACCTACGGCTCGTCAGCAAAGGCCACGGACGATCACGAGGACGGGATGCCGATCGTTCGGATGGGCAACATTCAGGGCGGCCAAGTCGATCTATCAGCAGGCGTGAAGTTCCTTCCCCGAGATGATCCCGACGCGTCGAAGTTCGCTCTTCGCCGCGGGGACCTGCTGTTCAATCGCACCAACAGTCCGGAGCTGGTTGGGAAGTCCGCCGTTTACTCCGGTGAGGACGGAGCAGCGTGCTTCGCGTCATATCTCATCCGCGTGCGACTCACGGATGCATGCGACCCGAGATGGGTCGCCCTCTACCTCAACAGCCCCGCAGGCCGAAGGTGGGCGGCGTCGGTTCGAACGCAGCAGGTGGGCCAGGCGAACATCAACGGTACGAAGCTCGCGGCTCTTCCCCTTCCACTTCCGCCCGTAGAGGAGCAGGCTCGGCGGCTGCACGAGTACGAACGGCAGACCACAATCGCCCAGTCGTTATCGAGATCAATCGAGAGCGCGCTCGCTCGTTCCAACGCGTTGCGAAGGGCCATCTTCGCTCGAGCGTTCTCCGGTCGCCTCGTTTCACAGGATCCGCCCGATGAACCTGCGCCCGAACTATTGGCTCGCATCACTTCCGCGCGAGCGGACGCACCGAAGCTACGGCAGAGGCAACGGGCATGACTGACCCCAAGGCTCTCGTGCAGAAACTCTGGAACTACTGCAACGTACTGCGCGACGACGGCCTCTCCTACGGCGACTACGTCGAGCAGCTCACCTACTTGCTGTTCCTGAAGATGGCCGACGAGCAGACCCGGCCACCGTTCAACAGGGAGCCCGTGGTGCCCTGCGGACTCGACTGGCAGTCCTTGCTCCATCGAGACGGCGAGGAGCTCGAAGCCCACTACATCAAGATGCTGAACGACCTCGGCAAGCATCCCGGGATGCTCGGGGTGATCTTCCGCAAGGCACAGAACCGTATCCAGGACCCGGCGAAGCTCCGAAGATTGATCGTCGACCTCATCGACCAGGAACGATGGATGATCCTCGACGCGGACGTGAAGGGCGATGCCTACGAGGGTCTCTTGCAGAAGAACGCCGAGGACACCAAGTCCGGTGCGGGCCAGTACTTCACCCCACGCCCGCTCATCAAGGCCATCGTCGAGGTCATGCGACCCGCGCCAGGCATGACGATCTGTGACCCCGCCTGTGGGACCGGAGGCTTTCTGCTCGCCGCCCATGACCACCTGGTCAGTTCCAACCCCCTGCTCGACCCCGACGAGAAGCAGCACCTGCGCTACGACGCGCTGCACGGCTGGGAGATCGTCGACAACACGGCGCGCCTGTGTGCAATGAACCTGCTACTTCACGGGATCGGCGCAGCGGACGCCGAGAGCCCCATCCGGGTTGACGACGCCCTCAAAGCCGATCCAGGGGACCGCTTCGAGATGGTGCTCACCAATCCCCCCTTCGGTCGTAAGTCATCGGTCACCGTCGTCGGCGCGGATGGCGAGGCCAAGCGCGAGGATCTCACTGTCGTACGAGACGACTTCTGGGCAAGCACGTCGAACAAGCAGCTCAACTTCGTCCAGCACGTGAAGACCCTCCTCAAGATCGAGGGGCGGGCGGCGATCGTCGTTCCCGACAACGTGCTGTTCGAAGGAGGAGCCGGCGAAACGGTGCGTCGCAAGCTCCTCCACGAGTGCGACGTGCACACCCTGTTGCGGCTTCCGACCGGGGTGTTCTACGCCCAGGGCGTCAAGGCAAACGTGCTGTTCTTCGATCGCAAGCCGGCGTCCGAGACGCCGTGGACGAAGGAGCTGTGGGTCTACGACCTGAGGACCAACCAGCACTTCACCTTGAAGGAGAACCCTCTTCGCGACGAGCACCTTGCCGACTTCATCGCTGTGTACCGAGCCGAGGACCGCACCACGCGAGTGGAATCCGAGCGCTTCCGCCGCTTCTCGTACGAGGAGCTCGTCGGCCGGGACAAGGCGAGTCTCGACGTGTTCTGGCTACGCGACGAGTCTCTCGAGGACGCGGACAACCTGCCCGCGCCTGAGCTCATCGCCGCCGAGATCATCGAGGACCTGGAAGCCGCGCTAGCCCAGTTCGCGGAGATCGCCCTGTCTCTCGGCCACGGAGGCGAGGGCACAGAGTGAGGGTGTCATCCCTTCACGTGTCGAACTTGCTGTCGTTCGACCAATTCCATCTGGACTTCGACGACCGACTGACGGTCCTGGTGGGTCCGAACGGAGCAGGCAAGACCAACATCGTCCGCGTCCTCGACCTGGTCACCAAGCTCGTCGACTGGGCCGACGAGCGCAGCCGGTCAGGCGCTGCACCTCCGACCCCAGCGGACGCGATGCTCTCGTCGTACGTGCAGGCCATGCACGACGGCTCTGCCCCGGGCACCCCCATGGAGATCCGCCTCGGGGTGCAGTTCACGACCCCTCCCGAGCGCACGCGGGTCGTAGCGTTCGTTCGAGCTGCACTCCTGGCGACCCTCTCTGACGAGTCTCAGGCCGGAGACGAGGATCGGAAGGCGCAGCTCGCAGCGTGGGTCAGTCAGGAGGTAGACGAGGGAACCCTCTTCCCTTTGTTTGGCGGCACGTTGGCGTTCCGACATCCCGGCTACGACGATGCCCTCTGGGAAGCGCGGTACGAGTTCGAGGTAGACGGGTCGCTCTACGACTGGGTCCTCTTCACGCCGAGCTACTGGGCCAGCATCGTTGCTCATGGCGCCGCCGTTGGCCCAACGACCTCCGAGACGAAACTCTCCGAGGCACTGTTCGGCCTAAGCGGCAATCCCAGCCCGCCGCCACCGCTGCCCGATCCCCTCCCACACTTCGTGCTCAGCGCGCTCTGTCCGCCAGCCGACAAGAGACTGACCAACCTGGTTGTCCGACTCGGCACCGGCGCGGTCAACGACCAACACGAGCCGTTCCGTGCTGCCGCCAACCTGCTCGGCTTCCGGGTGTTCGTGCCGGGTGGCCAACAGGCATTCGGGCTTGCACGCGCGTTGCGCCTCAACCTCACGGAGAGCCTGGTCGTCCTGGGTGAGCAGTTTCGTGGCCTCGGCGTCGGTGGCACGATCCCCTGGCGTGCCGGGATCTACCCGTGGGAACTCCTCGCAGGCCCGGTACCACCGCGAGACCCTGGTTTCCTGCCGCTGCGCCTGTTCGAGCTCAAGAACGGCGCCACGTTGCAGCAGCGCCAAGCGTTCGATGCGATCCGTGAACAGTTCAAAAAAGTGGCGCCGGGCCGTGCCTTTGACGTCACCTTCGCTGCAGCGCGGACGCCGGTTGCCGCCACCGCACCGATAGGGGCAGGCCAGGTTGCGGTCACCAGTGGAGGCAACGAAGGGGGAGACGGGAGCCAGCCCGGCACCATCATCACGATCATCGGTTGGAACACGACCGACGACCGGGTTCCGCCTCGGCGGGAGCGTCCCATCCAGCTGTTCGGTGCTGGGACGTGGGAGGCACTCGTCCTCGCCGAAGCGCTCGTGAGCTCGCCCGATCGGCTCACCGTGCTCGACGAACCCGGCGTGTCGCTGCACCCCACTTGGCAGACCGCCTTGCGTCAAGCCCTGCGAACAGTGCCGGGGCAAGTCCTGCTCGTCACCCACTCTCCCCATCTCGTACCGATGGAGGAAGCTGGCGACCTGACGCGTCTGCTTCGGATCAGTAATGACGACGGAAGCTCCTGTCCCCGCCGCCTGGGTCGAGCGCCTGACGCAGCGGACGTGGCCAAGATCACGCAGGAGTTCGCACTCTCGGCCGACGCCCGGGCCCTGCTCTTCTCCCGCGGCGCGGTCATCGTCTCCGGCCCAACCGAGCAAGGGGCGCTTCCGATCTGGTGCGCCAAGAGCATGGCGGCCGAAGAACTAGGCGCACCGGCAGCGAGGGATATCGGCTTCTACAGCGCACCCGGAGACAGTGGGTTCCGCACCATCCTCTCGGTCCTGCACGGGTTCGGTATCCCGTGGGTCGTCGTCTGCGACGGCAAGTCGTTCGACGTCGAGACCAACTGGAGCAACCACATCTTCCGCCAGATCGAGCAAGCCGGGATCGACTTCCCCGAGTTGAAGCAGTTCACCGATCGCGCGGGTGGCGGTGGGAAGGACACGCGCCGCATGACCCAGGCACTCTGGGACGAGCAGGTGGACCTTGGTGCTCGCCACGGCGTGCTCACGTTGGCGACGAGCTGGACCGGCAGCGGAGAGGCCGTCGAAGGCTTCATCGAAGGCGCCGCTCCCGGGAAACTGGCGGAGGCCAAGGCTGAGGTTGGCGACAGCAAGATCCGCAAGGGCAGGTGGGTCGCGCAGCAGACCGACTGTCCGCTAGAGGTCGGCGACCTCTACCGCCAGATCGTCGCCGCCCTCGACCGGGGGCTCATTGACGCCCTCGCCTCGGGATCGAGCCCGTCACAGCCCGACGGTACGGTCGCAGGATGACCGCCCCGGTACGCGCCGCCGTGAGGCCTCGCCTGCTCGTATGGGCACGCGAGCGAGCTGGACTGGGCGTCGACGACCTGACCCACAAGTTCCCCAAGCTCACCGAGTGGGAGAGCGGAGAGCGGACTCCGACGCTCAAGCAGCTCGAAGACTTCGCCCGGGCGACGCACACGCCGATCGGCTTCCTGTTC
>JAKACA010000188.1:0-1443 GCA_021796455.1 Actinomycetes bacterium | reverse complement strand
GGAGCAGGTCCCGATCCCCGACTACCGGACGATGGACGACGCCGGCGTGTCCCGCCCCAGTCCCGACCTCCTCGACACGATCTTCCAGTGTCAGCAGCGACAGGAGTGGTACCGGGACTTCGCCCAGGTAACCAGGGAAGATCCGGTCGGCTTCGTCGGGTCGCTGACGACCTCGGTACCTGTCGTCGAGGCCGCCGAGCAGATCCGGGGGACCCTCAGGTTCGGTCCGAGCGAGCGCGGTCACACCTGGTCGGATGCCCTGCGAACCCTCGTCGACCATGCCGAGGAGCTGGGCGTGCTCGTGATGGTGAGCGGGGTCGTCGGCGCCAACACGCACCGAAAGCTCGACCCCGAGGAGTTCCGCGGCTTCGCCCTCGTAGACGGGCTCGCCCCGCTGGTGTTCGTGAACGGTGCCGACACCAAGGCGGCCCAGATCTTCACGCTTGCCCACGAGCTCGTCCACCTGTTCCTGGGCGACACCGCGCTCGACGACGCCGACCTCGGGGCGACGCCGACCAACCCGGTCGAGCGCTGGTGCAACCAGGTCGCCGCCGAAGTGCTCGTGCCCGTGGGGTCGCTGCGCGACGCACTATCCCCGGACATGGCGGTCACCGACGAGCTGGAGTCGCTGGCTCGCAGGTTCAAGGTGAGCACCCTCGTGGTCCTCCGCCGCGTCCACGACGCTGGCCGGCTGAGCTGGGACGAGTACCGGACTGCCTACCAGGAGGAACTGACCAGGGTCATGGCCATCCTCGGGGAGCGATCAGGGACCGGCGGCAACTTCTTCAACACCCAGCCAGCTCGGGTGTCCAAGCGCTTTGCCCGCGCGGTGATCGTCAGCACCCTCGAAGGCCAGACCCTGCACCGCGACGCCTTCCAGATGCTGGGGCTCAAGAAGCTGTCGACCTTCGAGGAGCTGGCCAGCCGGCTCGGAGCCGGCTGATGGCCTACCTGCTCGACACGAACGTCTTCATCGAAGCCAAGAACCGCCACTACGGCTTCGACTTCTGCCCCGCGTTCTGGGACTGGATCGATCACGCCCACAATGCGGGAACGGTCTTCAGCATCGACAAGGTCGCCATCGAGCTCGACGCCGTCGACGACGACCTGGCGACCTGGGCCAACGAGCGACCCGACGCCTTCTTCCTCGAAGCCGACGCCGCCGTGGTGCCGAGCTTGCAGGCCACCAGCACCTGGGCCAACGGCGCCGGGTACGAGCCCGCGGCAGTCGCGACCTTCCTGCAAGACGCGGATTACTACCTGGTTGCCCACGCCCATGCCCACCATCACGTGGTGGTCACCCACGAGGTCGTCGCCCACTCCACGAAGAAGATCAAGATCCCCAATGCCTGCATCGGCGTCGGCGTCCGCTACGTCACGCCCTTCGAGATGCTCCGTGCCGAACGGGCCCGCTTCGTCATCGTCACCTGAACCGGCCTCGCC
>JAKACA010000187.1 GCA_021796455.1 Actinomycetes bacterium | reverse complement strand
GAAGGGCACCGCCTGGTGCACGGCCGGGCTCGCTGTCACCCGCAGGCGCCGGCTCGACAACGGGAGCTACGAGGAGCTGTCCCCCGAGTTCTACGAGGTGGTCTGTTTCGGTGACTTGGCCGAGCACGTGGCCGAGTGCCTTTCGAAGGGCGACCGGGTCGTGGTGACCGGGCGAGTCGAGACCGAGACTTGGACGGGACACGACGGCGCCGAGCGCACGACGAGGAAGCTCTTGGCAGACGACGTAGGCGCGTCCCTCCGCTTCGCCACTGTCACGCTCGAGCGGACCGCGCGCCGGTCGCCAGCCGGTGGCGACCACGGTTACAGCGAGGAGCCGTTCTGATGGCCCAGCGCCACGACACCGCCTGCGTGTCGTGCTCGTACGGCTGGCGGACGGGGCGGGAGGCGCTGGAGCCCGGCGCCGTCCGGCGCCTCGCCTACGCGCACCTCGCCTTCCCAGAAGTCTCGGCCGTCGAGCTGGCGGCCGTGTTCAGCGACCAAGGAGATCGACCATGAGATCCTCAGACCAGATCGACCAGCTCGCCGCAGCCCTCGTCGCCGCACAGGCCGAGTTCCCGACCGTGACGAAGGGCAAGGTCGCCCGCGTTCCTACGGAGGGCGGTGGCGAGTACTCCTACCGGTACGCGGACCTCCCCGACGTCCTGGCCGCGGTCCAGCCGGTCTTGACCAAGCACGGTCTGGCGGTGGTCGGGCTCCCCGACACGACCAACGAGGGAGAGCCGGCGCTCACCACGAGGCTCCTGCACGCCTCGGGGCAGTGGATCGAAGCGACCGTCGAGCTGTTCTTGCCCCAGGAGACCCCGCAGGGCCAAGGCTCGGCGATCACCTACGCCCGGCGCTACGGCCTGTGCGGCGCGCTCAACATCGCAGCCGACGCGGACGACGACGCGGGGATCGCCGAGACCGAGCACGTAGCGTCTGGTCGTCGGGCGCCTCGAGACGTCTCGACCGCGAAGGTCACCGACGCGCAGCTGCGCCACATCGGCCGGCTGTTCGGGGCACTCGGCATGACCGAGCGCGCCGAGCGCCTCGCGTACACGTCGACCGTCGTGGCTCGTGACGTCGGCTCGTCGAAGGAGCTGACGAAGCAGGAGGCCTCGAAGTTGATCGACCTCTTGGAGCACGACTGCTCGATGCGCGAAGCCGGATGAGCATCTTTGACGTGTGCTCAGCGACCGTCACACATGCCGGAACTTGACGTCGTACTCGTTGGCCATCCTGGTGATCATCGAGTCGTAGTGGAAGAGGTCGCTGAGGGCCGGCGCTGGCGCCGTTCCGACGAGCTGGATCGAGGTCCCGTCGTTCCGTGCCCGGACCACCACTATTCCGATCCCATCAAAGCCATGCTGGCCGGTGCGAGTCCTGCGTGGCATCTCGGCGATCTTCTGGATCACTCGGTAGGTGCTCTTCGGCTGGACGTGGACGGAGACGTCCGGTGCGGCACGTGCGATTTCGAACTGGTTGATGGTCGGGCTGATGAACTCCTCGTCGAGGTTCACCATCACGAAGGCAATCGCCAGCGCGTTCTCGGAGGCGCCGTGGACCGTGAGGTGGCTCGAGTTGAGTTCGTCGTAGAGGCGAGGGAGGGACTTGATGTGCGCGGTCATGCACGCCTTGGCTTCAAGCGCCACCAGGACCGCGCCGACGTCCGCCTCCTCCAGATCGGGCAGCCGGTCGAGCGCATCGGCGGCATCCTGGTGGAGGACGACGCCGTACTTGCCGATCAGCGAGGAGAGGGTCCGACCAGTGCTCGGTGACCCTGCCGGTCGGGCTAGCACGAGGTCGAGGTCCTTCTTGCGACCGGTGGCGAAGTCTCGCATCTCGTGGTTGACGCCGAACACCACCTTGCCCTCCCTGACGTGACGCTGCAGGGTCGACGAGGCGTTGAGGAGGTCGAGAGCGATCGCCCAACAGGCGATCTTCGAGTGTCGATCGGATCGCGGATGGTACTGCCAAATGTTGCCGAACTTGTCCTCGATGGTCGGTACCGACAGCGAATCGGCGAGGATCCTTGGGCCGAACATCGGCTCAGCTTAGAGAAGGGTTCCAACTCAAGCGGGGACGCTCTCGGAAGGATCGGTCACTTCCATGTGCTCGATGACGTCGTCGATGAAGTCCGGATCGAACCGAAGCTTGGCGGCGAGGGTCCTGCCGTAGAAACCGCGGATCCCGCGATTGGTGATCGGCCGGGCGGTTTCCTCGTCGATCATGTCGCGCAGATGCCAGTACGGCTCATGGCGCGGGTACTCGCTCACCTCAACCCGGAAGGTGCCACTACGGTCGCCCCAGGCGGCGCTCGGCCACGGTGAGCCCACCTCATGCGGTATCGAGGGGCTACTGGACTCTGCCGGTGCCGCCAGCCGGTCACCGAGCCACTGGGCCACTCCCACGGTCACGGCGTTCCCCGTCAACTTCCACCGTGGGCCATTGCGGCGACCCTCATCGGCCGTCTCGGTCCAGCCCCGGGGGAAGCCCTGGAGGGCCTCGGTGTCCTCGATCGAGGGCATGACCAGCTTGCGACCTGGCTCGGCGTCAGGCAGCCAGATTCCCGGGCTGGATGGGATGCCGACCGTCGACCCGCCCTTGAGGGTGGGGACGGCATCTCGAGCCCAGCCCAAGCCCCTCAAGCCCTCGGTCCAATAGAAGCCGTAGGCGTCGCCCCTGTAGTCGGAATCGGGTCGTTCCCCGGCGTCCTCGCCGAAGAGCACTGATCGGGGGTCCTCGCTCCGGGAGGCGAGCAGAATGACCCGCCGACGCCGCTGAGGGACCCCGGTGAACCGGGAGTCGACGATCCGGTACGCCCACCGATAGCGAAGCTCCATTAGCTCGTCGACCAGGAACGACATGGCCCGCCCACTGTCGAGTTGGAGCATGAACTGGACGTTTTCAAGCAGCAGCCACGTCGGGTGGCGTCGCCGGATCAAGCGGAAGACGTGGCCGACCAGCCCCGACTGGGTCCCGGTTATGCCGGCAGCCAGGCCAGCCTGGCTGAGATCCTGGCAGGGAAAGCCAGCGGCAAGCAGGTCGATCGATCTCGGAAGCGAGCGTAGGGTGCGCACGTCAGGGTGGATGGGCACGCCGGGGAATCGCTCCTCGAGGACCCGGGCGGCCGGTTCCCAGGCCTCGCAGAGCAGTTCGGTCGAATGACCGGCCCGGTCCAGGCCGAGCTCGATTCCGCCGATCCCCGCGAATAGGCCGGCCGTCTGGAGCGACACCATGTGGCCCAGGTTACATCTACGTAGTTTCAGCCCCCTACTTTCCGCGGCTACTGGAGCGAACGTTCGCCTCGATGGTGTCGGCCACCGCCATGGGGTCCTCGTGCTCCCAAAAGCGGAGCACCGTCCAACCCGCATCTTCAAGCTGGGCGTCAGTCTCTCGGTCTCGCCTCTCGTTCGCCGCTAGTTTCGCCACCCACCAGTCCCGATTCGCCCTAGGGACGGATCGGTGCATCGAACAGGAGTGCCAGAAGCATCCGTCCACGAAAATTGCAATCTTGCGCTGCGGAAAGACGATGTCGACACGTCGTCGCGTGTCGGGCACGACCCGCCGGTCGACGAAGTACCGAAGTCCGCGGCGGTGGAGCTCGCTTCGAACGGCGCATTCCGCTGCGGTATCCCGGCGGCCCGTCCGCTGCATTCGGACTCGCACCGAAGGGCTTGAGGCCGAAGGCCGTTCCTCTACCACCCGGATCTCCGCGCACGAGGCGCACCAGTAGTCATCCGATGGCTGCCGCTCGGCAGGCAATCAGCGGCAGCGGAAGGCCCGAGTCGCATCGTACTCCGGCTGTTACGGCACCGTGTGCCCTTCGCTGCGACGATCGTGGGCCGCGATCCTGGCGACACGTGCAGAGGGCCGTCCTGGCCCGGTGAGTTCCTGGCTCTCCCAGCACATCCAAAGCCATGGGCCAAGCCTGGCACGCCGGCAGGCCGCGGACACCGTGGTCCGTCCGTCGGGTATCCCGTACGCGCAGCTCTTCGAGAGGTCGGAAGGCGCCCGCGATCGCCGGACGCGCACAGGAGTCGAGCCTGCCGGCGTCCTCCTCTACGCCACCGGAGCGATGCTGTCTGCATGACTATCTCCCGTCCCCGCTGTGGGCTCGAATTCGAGACCCAGGCGACGACGGCCACGCGCTGCCGGAGCTGCCGGCACGTCGTCCACCTCGGCAGCTCACCGTCGGCTCGCTCGCGGCGAGCGGAGGCGACCAATGCCGAGCACAGCGGCGGCACAGTCGGTGGAGCCGTGCTCGCCATCGGGGCCTTTGGGCTGGTCCTCGCCTTCTACGTCGTCCCTCGGGTGGTCCGCGCCGTCCGGCGCCACCGTGCCGGCAGGGCGCCCACGTCTGGCCCCGTCGCCCCCGGGGCCTGTGAGGCGCCACCTGCTCCCACGGCCGGAGACGACGGCACACGGACGTACGCAGGGCCGAGCCAGCCAGACCCAGGCCCGCTGGCGTAGGCAGCCCTAACCGGCGCCGTCAGCGGCGCGGCGTCGCAACCCGTCCGCCTCTTCATTCCCGGGGTGGACTGTGCGACGTCGGGTCGCTTGAGGCCGATGCCTCGGTTGCCAATCCACTAGACTGCCGAACGCGGATGGGCGCATCAGTTGGAGGGGACTGTGGCCAAGGAGATCCGCATCTGGCAGGTCGAGAACGAAAGCCTCACTGAGGCAGAACGTGCTCAGCTCGACCTCGAATCACGCCTAGAACGATGGCTGCTGGACGACATCACGGTGCTCGACGAGGGACTGCTCGTCATCGGAAACCAGGTGCCGACGAGCTTTGGCGGGTACATCGATCTCTTGTGCGTCGACCGAGTTGGCGATCTCGTCATTGTCGAACTAAAGCGCAACAAGACCCCACGTGAAGTCACGGCCCAAGTCCTCGACTACGCGTCGTGGGTAGTAGGCCTGTCCAACGAGGAAATCCATCAGATTGCAGCTGAGGGACACGCTGTCGCTGACTTAGACAGCGCCTTCGTGCAGAAGTTCCAAATGGAGCTGCCAGCTACGCTCAATGCTGATCATCGGATGATCGTGGTGGGATCGAACATCGATCCAAGTACCGAACGCATCATCGAGTATCTGTCCAGTCGGTATGGAGCGAACATCAACGCTGCTACTTTTCAGTTCTTCCAAACGTCGAGCGGCGGCGAGCTGCTGGCGCGCGCCTTCCTCTTGGATCCGGCCCAGGTGGAGGCCCGATCGGGGCCATCGAGGCGAAGCCGCTATCTCACTTTGGAGGAACTCGACGCGCTAGCTGCAGAAGCGGGTGATGACGTCCATCAGCTGTATACGTATGCACTCGCCAAACTGAACCTGCCCATGCTCCAGCGGTACACGACCAGAAGTTCGGTCGGCTTCGCTGCTACCATCGACGGCGGACACAAGTCGCTGATGAGCTTCCTACCGGGCGAGAGTTCTGACGGTGGGCTCAAGTATCAGCTTTACAGGAAGCGACTCGCATCACTCAGAGGCACTTCCACACAAGAAGTGCAGCAGTTTCTACCTCGCGATGCCCAATCTTGGCACTTCGTGAAGGGGGTTCCGGACTTTGAGGGAGTCCAAGGCTCCATCACGAGTATTCTGGAGATCGATCGCCTCGTCAGCGCGTTAGACGGTCCCGCTGCTATGGCCGAGCCCGGCGCCGCACGGACGCACACAGGGCCGAACGGGGGCGGAGCGGCCTCGTAGCTGCCGCCAGGAACCGGGTCGATCCCGCCCTCCGCGCTCCAGCCACCTCCAGTGATCTCGCTCCTGGCCCCGCCGAGCTGTCGGCGCCGGCCCTCGTGGACCCCGCCGCGGAGCTCTGGCTTGCACTCACGGAGCCAACCGAGAGCGCCAGATTCTTATATAGCTTGCAAGATCATCCGCGATTGTCTCGCGCTCGGGCTGCCGAAAGCGCAATGCCCCTGGTCACAGCCTCGCGGTCGAGTCGCTCGGCGGCGCTCGGCGGTGCGTCCTGGGGTCGTCCCTGGGCCGGTTCGGGGCGCGCCGGGGACGCTTCCGGTGCCGTTCGGGCGCCGTCTCCCTCTCTCCCTGTGACAAGAAAGTGGGCGCTGCGGGACTCGAACCCACGACCTCAGCCGTGTGAAGGCTGCGCTCTAACCAACTGAGCTAAGCGCCCGGACAGCACGCCGGTGCCGGAAGCGGCACGACGACCATATCGCGGCCTGG
>JAKACA010000023.1 GCA_021796455.1 Actinomycetes bacterium | reverse complement strand
CCTCTCCCCGCCGCTCAGCTCGTAGAGCCTGCGCCGGCCTTCCCCCCGGGCCGGCGCAGGCGCGGGCTCAGGCCGCGCCCTTTACGCGCCCGAGAGGGTTCGGGTACAGCTATCTTCGGGGACGGAACACCGCTCAAGGTCGTGACCGGAGCTGCGGCGCTGCTTCCTCTCGCCACTCTTGTTGCCATTCTCGCGGTCCTCGCCAATGACGCGTGGCCCGCTGTCAAGTACAACGGCCTCGGCTTTCTCACCCGGACCGCCTGGCAGCCCGGCAGCACCTACGGCAACGCCGTTACGACCCACGGCGTGCTCCACCCGGTCGGTGTCAGCTACGGAGCCCTCCCGCTCATCCTCGGGACGCTCGAGAGCGCGGCAATCGCCACCCTCTTCGCCGTTCCGCTGTCGATCGGTGCGGCGCTCGCGATCGTCGAGAAGCTGCCGCGGCGCGTATCGAGCGCGGCCGGCCTCTTCCTGGAGCTGCTCGCCGGCATCCCGAGCGTCGTGTTCGGCTTTTGGGGGAGCCTCACATTCGGCCCCTTCCTCGCGCTGCACGTGAGTCCCTTCCTCGCGCGCAACATGCCGGACCTGCCCGGTCTTGACTTTCTCCGCGGGAACACCGGTGTCGGCGAGGGCCTGCTCACCTCCGGTCTGGTTCTCGGCGTGATGATCGTGCCGATCGTCGCTGCCACCACACGAGATCTGCTCCGCCAGGTGCCACGGCTCCCGAAGGAAGGCGCGCTGGCGCTTGGGATGAGTGACTGGGAGGTTGCGAGGAAGGTGAGCATTCCCTGGGTCCGCGCAGGCATCATCGGAGCCTCGGTGCTCGGCCTGGCGAGAGCCCTCGGCGAGACGATGGCCGTTGCCATGGTCTCCGGCGCCGTGCTCGGCACTGTTCCGTCCAACCTCTACCTGCCGATGGGGACGATTGCAGCCACGATCGTAAGCCAGCTGGATGGAGCGCTTTCGGACGGAACCGGCTTCGCCGTCCACACGCTCGCTGAGCTCGCGCTCGTGCTTGCCGTGATCACCCTCGTCACCAACATCGGGGCACGCCTTTTGGTTCGTAGAGTCGCCACCACCACCCTTCCAGTGGGCAGGGGCATCTGAGCATGAGTTATCCCCCAGGCGCGGGACGGCTCGGGTACGCCGATCATGTCCCCGGCGGCGAGAGCGGGCCGGCCCTCGATCTCTACGGCCGGCCCTCTCTTCGCCGGCGCGTCACCAACAAGCTCGGGTGGGGTGCCTGTGGCGCCGCCGTGGTCGTGATCGCAGCTCCCCTCGTGTCGGTCCTCTGGGGCGTTCTCGGTCGAGCAATTCCTGTCTGGCGCTGGAATGTCATCACGAAGCCCGGTACCGGTCAGGGTGGCGGACTGGAAAACGAGATCCTCGGGACGTTGCTCCTCATGGCAGGAGTTGCCATCTGTGCTGGCACCGTGGGCATATGCGCCGGCATCTATCTTGCCGAGTACGCGCGAGGTCGGTCCGGCAGCCTGCTCCGCGGCGGCTCCGAGGTGCTCGCCGGCATCCCCTCCATCGTCCTTGGCTATGTGGGCTACGTCGCCCTGACAGCTGGCCTCCACTGGCAATTCTCCCTCGCCGCGGCGTTGATCGCGCTCTCTGGGCTCACCGTTCCCTACATTGCCAAGTCGACCGAGGCATCGCTGCGCCAGGTACCCACGGCATACAGGGAGGCTGCTGAGGCGCTGGGGATGTCGCCCTTGCATGCCATGAGGCGTGTAACCCTGAAAGCGGCCTTGCCCGGCATAACGACCGGGCTACTTGTCGCGCTGGCTATTTCGATCGGAGAGACTGCCCCGCTCCTGTACACGGCAGGCTTCACAGACCAGCTGCCGAGCTTGGCTCTCACGCACGCGCCCGTCGGATATCTGACCTACGCGGTCTGGACCTTCTACAACTACCCGGCGAACGCCTTTCAGGACCTCTCCTACGACGCCGCCCTCATCCTCATCGCGCTCGTCCTCATACTAATTCTCGCTGCACGTTTGGTCGTAGCCATGACGCAACGCCACAGCGAGAGGAACTGACCGTTGCTCTCAGCCGAGTGCCAGCATCCAACCGGGCATAGCCTAGGCGCGAACGGGCCTCGGCAGGCGGTGCTGGATCAGCCCATCCGCCCGCTCACATACCGAGCCGTCTCGGGGTCGCAAGGGTGATCGAACAGCTGGGCGGTCTCGTTGAACTCGACCAGCCCGCCCTGGTAGAAGAACGCTGTGTGGTCCGAGATCCGGCGCGCCTGGGCGAGGTTGTGCGTGACGATGATTATCGTGAGCGCGGGCACCAAGCTTCGAATCATGGCTTCGATGCTCTCGGTCGTCACTGGATCGAGAGATGACGTCGGCTCGTCGAGAAGGAGGACTTCCGGGCCGATGGCGAGAGCGCGAGCCAGGCACAGCAGCTGCTGCTGACCGCCGGACAGGTTGAAGGGCGACGAGTTGAGCCGGTTGGCCACCGCATCCCATAGCCCGACCTCACGAAGCCGGGTCTCGACGATGTCCTTGTGGTGGTTCTTTCTCGCGATCTTGTGTGCACGGATCCCAGAGAGCACATTGCCGGCGATCGACATCGGGAACGGATTGGGCCGCTGGAACACCATGCCGACGCGCCGCCGCAATGCCATCATCTGCACGCCGGCTCCGTAGATGTCGGAGCCACCGAGAAGGATCGTGCCGCGGTGCCAGTGCTTTGACACCTTGTCGTTCATGCGGTTCAAAGACCGCAGAAACGTCGTCTTGCCCGATCCTGTCGGGCCTATCAGCGCGGTTATCTGGCCTTCGGGGATATCGAGGTTGAGCCCGGAGAGGACAGTGGATGCGCCGAAGCCGAGCGAGAGATCTCTGACATGCATCGCGGCGTGACTTCTGGTGGCTGTCAACGTGGGATCCAGGCTGCCTACGGCGACGTCCGGTCCGAGAGTGCTCATGGGCACTCGCTCTCGATCCAAGACGCTGTCGATCTCACCATGAGGGCACTGTACTGGCCGCAGTTGAACAGCTCGTGAACTGGGCCTGACGAATGACTGACGATCCGCGGTCGGGAGCGTCCTCGAATGCCTCAGCCACAGCCTTGGGGCACCGCGCAGCCGCCCAGTCAGCTGGTCAGAGATCCCATCTCCGCCCTGAGGGCCGCGGCGAAGGCGTCCACGTCCTGTTCAGTCATGTCGAAGGCCGTCATCCAGCGGAGCTCTCCCGTCGCCTCACTCCAGGTGTAGAAGTCGAACTCAGCTCTCAGCCGCTCGGCCACTCCCCTTTCGACGATCGCGAACACGGCGTTGGCCTCTACGGGTTGGGTGATCGTGACACCGGGTATGTCTCGCGCCGCGCGAGCGAGCCGCGCTGCCAGCTCGTTCGATCTCCGGGCGTTTCTCAGCCAGAGGTCGCCGGCCAGGAGCGCCTCGAACTGCACCGAGATGAAGCGCATCTTCGACGCGAGCTGCATGCCTGCCTTGCGGATATAGCCGATTCCAGTCACTGCGGCGGGATTGAGCACGACGACGGCATCGGCCAGCATGAGCCCGTTCTTCGTACCGCCGAAGGAGACGACGTCCACCCCGAGATCGGTCGTCAACGCCGCGAGCCCGACGCCGAGGAAGGCCGCCGCGTTGCAGATGCGGGCGCCATCGAGGTGGACCAACAGCCCGGCGCTGTGGGCCTTCTCGCAGACAGCCGCCAGCTCGTCGATCGAGTAGCAGGTGCCAAGCTCGGTGGACTGCGTGACCGACACCACCCGCGGCTGTGCTCGATGCTGGTCGCCCATGCCGTGCAGTCGCGTAGCTATGAGCTCGGGCGTCAACTTTCCCGAGGTGGTCGGCACGCTCAGCAACTTGAGACCGGCGACCTTCTCCGGGGCGCCGCACTCGTCTTGGTTGATGTGGGCGGTCTCGGCGCAGATGACAGCGTCCCAGCGACTGGTCATTGCCTGCAGCGACACGACATTGGCGCCCGTGCCGTTGAAGACCGGATAGACGTCGCACCGGGGGCCGAAATGAGAGCGGAACACCTCTCTCAGATTGGCCGAGTACTCGTCGCCTCCGTAGCTGGCCTGATGACCACCGTTGGCAGCTTCGATGGCCGCGAGCACCAACGGATGCACTCCGGCGTAATTGTCGCTGGCAAAGCCGCGCCGGTGAGGATCGTGCCGCCTCGTGACGACCTTGGTCTGCTCGCTGCTCACGTCTCGATAGTGCCAGCTTCCAGGACTTCACGGCCAGTCGCGACCCGCTGTCGTGGCGCCCGCACGAGGCTCAGCGCAGCAACAACCGCGGCGACGAGCAGCAACGCGCTCACGACGAATGCAGTCGTATATCCGTGCACCAGGCTCAGGGCGATAACCGCGGCGGAGCGGCCGTGGGCGTATATATAGGACGCTGTCGCCGAGGCAGCGACGGTGTTCAATAGGGCCGTCCCAAGCGAGCCTCCGACCTGTTGGGTCGCATTGACCATCGCGCTCGCGACCCCTGCGTCTTCGGGCGAGACGCCGATCAGGGCGATGCTGTTGAGAGGGACGAACGCCAGACCCATGCCGAGACTGACGACGAGCTCAGCCGGCAGGACATGGGTGAGGTAGCTCGTGTCGACGCCGATCCTGGTGAACCATGCCAGGCCGACCACAGCCATGAACAGACCGCCTCCGATGACGCTTCGCGCTCCGAGGCGGGGAAGCAGTCCGCTCGCGACGGAGGCCCCGATGATGATGCCGGCGGAGAAGGGCAGGAAAGCGAAGCCTGTCTTCAGCGCAGAGTACCCAAGGGTTCCCTGCAGGTAGTAGGTCAGGAAGAGGAAGGTGCCGAACAGGGCCACACCGACAAGGAGCGAGGCCAGAAAGGCGCCGCCGCGGTTGTGATCGAGAACGACCCTCAGGGGAAGGAGGGGATGAGTTGCCTTCATCTCGACGAAGGCGAAGCCGAGGAGGAGGACGGCTGCCGTGGCGAGCAGACCGAGAGTGGTGGCCGAGCTCCAGCCGGCGGACTCCGCGCGGGTGAACCCATATACGAGAGCCAGAAGGCCCCCCGTGACCGTTACAGCGCCGAGGACGTCGTAGCGTCCGCGGTTCTCGCTCCGGCTCTCACGGACTTGGGAGAAGGCGAAGCAAGCGGCCGTGATGGCGATCGGAACGTTGATGAGAAGCGTCCAGCGCCACGAGGCGTACTCGGTGAGGACGCCCCCGAGGATCAAGCCGATCGCCGCACCGCCGCCCGCTATGGCCCCGTAGACACCGAAGGCCCTGGCTCGCTCGTGCGGCTCGGTGAAGGCTACCGTGAGCAGGGAGAGGGCTGCCGGCGCCATGATGGCAGCAAAGGCCCCTTGCAGAGCCCGAGCACCAAAGAGCAGGCTCGCCGTCGGCGCGAGCCCTCCGAGGGCCGAGGCTCCGGCGAAGCCCAGCAAGCTCACGATGAACATCCGCTTGCGACCGACGTAGTCTGCTATCCGGCCCCCGAGCAGCAGGAGGCCGCCGAACGCGAGCGTGTAGGCCGTGAGCACCCACTGCCGGTTCGCCACCGATATCCCGAGCGCCCGCTGCGCAGAGGGCAGGGCGATCGTGACGACCGAGGCGTCGAGCACGATCATCGATTGGGCGACGGCGATGATAGCGAGCGCATGGAACCGCCTTGGGTCAGGACTGCCGCCTGCAAGGCTGCCGGGCTCGAGTGGTCCGAGGACTTCCGACGCTAACGACATGGGGTTTCTCCTTGGAAAGAGATACGAGCAGTCCCTGGCCGATCTTTCCTGCGGGCGCCGGCGGCCATGGACAGCTGCATCGGATGACTCTATAATCGGAGCAGTGGTTCCACTTACACTATACGGAACAGCTGCTCCGTTTGTCAACGCGGCTTCCGGCACGACCGCGCCGTGAGTGCTCGCACTCCGGCGAGGCTCGAGCACCCAGGGTCCGAGGTTCCTGCGTCGGGCGAACCCCGTCGCCCGCGCTCTGACTCGCTCAGGAACCGCCAGCGTGTCCTCGAAGCAGCTGAGCACGTGCTTGGCAGCGAGGGGCTCTCGGCCCCGATAGATCGAGTCGCCGAGGAGGCCGGCGTCGGCGTGGGGACGATCTACCGCCACTTTCCCACCAAGGAGGCTCTTTTCGAGGCGATACTGCTCAGCCACTTCGACCACCTCGTCGCGGAGGCGCGGATACTTGCAGGGTGCCAGGATGCGGCTTCGGGCCTGTTCGCCCTCCTTGATCGCCTGCTCGCCTACGCTCTCGACAAGCGCGACCTCGCTGACGCCCTCTCGGGAGCCGGGGTCGACGTCAAGGCGAAAGCCGGCGACTACAAGCGCGAGCTCGAGGAGATCGGCGAAGGCCTTCTCGCGCGGGCACAGCAGCAAGGCACTCTGCGCGCGGACGTATCCGCCGCTGACTTGATCTGCCTCGTCGCCGGCACCTGTGGAGCGGCTCGGAGCCTGGACGGCCACGGCGCGTCGCCGGCCAAGATGCTCGACATCGTGTGCGCGGGGATGCGGCGGAAGGACTGAGTGCTGGACACCAACTCACAGAGAGCCTCGAGCGCGCCTAGCCTGTGAGCACGTCAACCGGAGAGCCAGGGTACGCGGAGGCACTTGCCTCCATCATGGAGGTGCTCGATGTCACAGCGCTCGAGCCTCCCGCCGTACGCAACCTCGCATCGCTCAGCCGGCTCGCGATCTCCGAGCTCGAACGGTTGCGGCAGCTCGTGGAGCACATTCCTGCTGTGCTCTACATAGACGAGGTGAGCGAACCTTTGACCCAGCGGTACGCAACCGTCTTCATCAGCCCCCAGGTCGAGGAGGTACTCGGTATCACCCAGGCGGAGTGGCTCGAGAGCCCCGACGTCTGGAGGCAGCACGTGCACCGAGACGACTGGGCGAGGATCAGCCTCGAGTACGCCGACTACCTGCTTTCAGGCGGCCTGCTCGTGCAGGAGTACAGGATGGTCAGGCCCGACGACGGGCGCACCGTCTGGGTGAGAGACGAGTGCTCCACCTCGCTCGACGCGATGAGCGGTCGGCGCATCATCCTCGGGGTGATGATCGACGTCTCAGACCAGAAGCTGCTCGAGGAGCAGCTTCGGTCCGCCGAGGCAAAGAACCGCGCGCTCATCGAGCAGATCCCGAGCGTCGCGTGGATCGAGCCGCTCGGTGAGAACCCCGAACCCGCTTTTGTCAGCTCCGCAGTCGAGCGTGTCTTCGGGGTAGGCAGCGACGAGTGGCTCGGCACCAACTGGTGGGAGCGCCATGTCCATCCCGAAGAACGCGACCGCGTTCTCGAGGCGAGAGCGTCGCTCACGGCCGCCTCGGATACCTTGCACCTCGAGTATCGCATGAGGACCGCGACGGGCCGGGAGATCTGGGTCGAAGAGATCTCGCGAGTCGTGTTGCGTGATGGCAGCCCCTGGCTCCGCCAGGGGCTGCTCGACGACGTCACCTCCCGTAAGCAGGTAGAGGCCGAGCTCCGATTTCGGGCCTCGCACGACCCGCTCACCGGTCTTGCCAACCGGCCCCTCTTCGACGAGAGCCTCGAGCTCGCGCTTGCAAGATCGCGGCGCAACAACTGTGAGGTGGCAGTGCTCTTTATCGACATCGACGGCTTCAAAGGCGTCAACGACGCCTATGGCCATGACGCGGGAGACGAGGTGCTGCGCGTCGTCGCGCATCGCCTGCTCCAAAGCGCCCGCGAGACAGACCTGGTGGCACGGCGCGGCGGGGACGAGTTTCTCGTGCTCCTGCCAGACATCGAAGCCTCCGGCACGGGCTCCGACCGAGCAGCATACCGCGGGGCGACCGTCGCAGACTTCATCGTAAGGCGGATACTCGACACGATGGAGGTGCCGATAGAGGTGCCTGCGGGACCCGTCGAGGTGTCACTCAGCATCGGCCAATGCGTCTACCCGTGGGACGCGACCGACGCGAAGACGATGATGGCCGTCGCGGACGCAACGATGTACCTGGCCAAACAGGACAGGTGACCTCACCCCGGACAGGACAAGGGACTCGAGGAGGTGAGCACGCGCGCGCTGGCCCAGCTCGGCACGGACCGGAGCGGTGTGCGAGAGGTGAAGCTGAGAATGCTCACACCTCTGCGCCGGTATGCAAGCCGACCCACTCCAACAGGTCCGCTCGCGCGATGACCTCCCGCTTGCCATCAAGGTCAGACCGAAGGCCAGCTTCGACGCCGCCGCTCGCGAGAGATCTCTTCGAGACCGTTAGTCGCACCGGGCAACCGATCAACTCTGCGTCGTTGAACTGAACGCCGGGTCGCTCGGCGCGGTCGTCGAACAGGACCTCGATGCCGGCCAACTCGAGATCGGTCACGATCCCTTCGGCCGCAGCCAGGCCCTCGTCCCCGATCGCGCACAGATGGACGAGGAATGGCGCGACTGCAACCGGCCAGAGGAGCCCGCGCTCGTCATGGTGCTCCTCGGCGAGACAGGCGAGGAGCCGGCCGACGCCGATCCCGTAGCAGCCCATGACGATCGGCTTCTCCGTCCCGTCCTCGGCGAGGTAGTAGGCCCCGAGCGCCGTCGAGAAGTGGGTGCCCAGCTTGAAGATGTTTCCCACCTCGACGCCTCGAGCCGTGCGTAACGGCTCCCCGCAGGTGATGCACGGTTGCCCGTCGGTCACGGCAACGAGGTCGGCGACATGGTCCGGCTCGTAGTCCCGCCCGACGTTCACGTTGCGAAGATGCCAGCCGTCCTCGTTGGCACCGGCGACGAGGTTGGGCGACGCGGCCGCCACCTCGTCGACGACAACGATGGCCCTGTCGCCGACCCCTACAGGCGAGCCGTAGCCGGCCACGCTCCCGATCGCGCTTATCTCCTCGACCGTCATGGGCCTCAGCTCACCGGCTTTGACCACGCTCGCGAGCTTCGCCTCGTTGAGCTGCATGTCGCCGCGGACCACCGCAATGACGAAGCGGTTGTCTGAGGTGGCCAGGAACAAGGCCTTTTCCGTCCTCTCGGCAGGGATGCCGAGCTGCTGGCTCAGCTGCTCGATAGTCATCGCGCCCGGGGTCGCGACTCGCTCGAGTGCCAACGGTGGCTCCGCGTGCCCGCTCGCCAGCGCAGATCGCGCCACCTGCCTGTTCTGGGCATAGCCACAGGAGTCACAGAGCACGATCGTGTCCTCCCCGAGCGCGTTCAGGTACATGAACTCCTCTGCCTGTGAGCCCCCCATCATGCCGACATCGGCAGCAACTGGCAGCACCGGAAGACCGCACCGCCCGAATATTCTCAGGTAGGCATGGTGCATTGCCTCGTACTGGGTGTTGAGGCCGGCCGAGTCGCGATCGAGCGAGTAGGCGTCCTTCATCGTGAACTCGCGCGCCCTGATGAGCCCGGCACGCGGGCGAGGATCGTCGCGAAACTTGAGCTGGATGTGGTACACGAGCCTGGGAAGCTGCCGCCAGGACTGGATCTCGGTTGCCGCAAGCGAAGCAACGACTTCCTCGTTCGTCATCGCGAGCACGAGCGGCCGGTCACGGCGGTCGCTGAAGCGGGCCATCTCGGGTCCGATGGCGTCGTATCTCCCGCTTTTTTTCCATAGCTCGGCCGGGTGGACGATCGGCATCGAGATCTCGATACCGCCCGAGGAGTCCATCTCATCGCGCATGATCTGCTCGATCTTGCGCATGACCCTCCACGCGAGCGGGAGGTAGGAGTAGATCCCCTGCCCAAGCTGCCTCATATATGCGCCCCGCAAGAGCAGCTGGTAACCAGGCGTCTCCGCACCCACAGGTGCCTCACGAAGTGTTGCTCCGAAGAGCCTCGACATTCTCATCTGCTCAAAGCTAAAGGGTCGCGCGGCGCCGCGACGTCAGACTGCCTCCCTGGAGGGGGCGGGCGCTTCTAGGATGGGAGGGAGCCCGATCTTGCGAAGATCACGAGAGGGAGGAAGCAGTGAGCGACGAGACGCCGATCTCCTATCTCGCCCTTGTCGTTGGCACGCCTGTGCAGACGTCATCGGGCGAGATCTTCGGTACTGTCGGGCACGTGTTGCAGGTCCCCGAGCTGGACCTCTTCGACGGAGTGGTCGTGCACACCGAGCACGGGCTGCGGTTCGTCGCCCGGGATCAGATCACGCAGATCACGACCACAGCCGTGCACTGCTCGCTCACCGACGACGAGGCGGCGAACCTCCCCGCACCCGAGGGCACGGCCGTTTACCACGTCGATGCCCTGCAAGACGTGGGCCCCTCTCTCACGGCGCGCCTTGGCCGGATCTTCCGCCGGGAGCACTGGACCGAGGAGAAATAAGACAGCTCGCTACTTGTGGACCCCGAGCTCCACGGCTTTCACGAACAGCATCACCACCGCGACCGCAAGGTAGCCCCGCAGCGCGTACATCCCTGCTCTCCTTCCTCGCGACCAGACTGGCCGCTCGAGCAGGCTGAGCGGCGGCATGCGCCAGGTGGCCCGCTGCTCGGATGGCACATCGCCATGGAGAGGGCGTCTCGAGTGAGCGCGGGCCATCATGAGACCGCTGGCCACGTACCCGACGACGAGCACTCCGCCGAGCACCAGGGCGAGCTTGTTGACGTCAATGTTGGGAAACAGCGTCGTGGCCATGAGAACGAGCGACATCATCAACAAGATGGAGACGACGACGCTCGCGACGACGTTCAGCCACGGGCGGTTCACCCATGGACCCAGCACCTCCTTGTCGTTGCACAACAGGAGAAGGAACACTGTCGCGCTCGGGAGCAGGACTCCAGCCAGCGCCTGCACACCCGTCGTGATGAGCCCGAGCGGAGCGCCGGGAATAAGGACGATGATGGCAGCGGCGACGACCATGGCGGAGAAGGCGCCGTAGAAGAACTTTGCCTCTCTCCAGCTGCGATGAAGCGAATGGCGTGCACCGAAGACGTCGCCGAACGCATAGGAGGTGGCAAGGGTGACCGAGGCTGCGCCGATGATCGACGCGTTGAGCAGCACGACGGCGAAGAGCGCTCCCGCCACGTAACCGACGTAGTTAGCCAGACCCCTCGCCACTCCCCCGGCGTTGGAGAAGTGCCCGGACAGGGCAGTATGGCCAAAGGCGGCGGCTGCTACTGCTATGAGGAGGGAGGCCGCGAGGACCGTGACGACCGAGCCGATCACGGTATCGGTCCGCTCGTAGTTGATCCACCTCGGAGTAATTCTCTTGTCGACGATATTCGACTGCTGGAAGAACAGCTGCCAGGGTGCGACCGTAGTCCCCACGATGGCGATGATGAGCAGGACAGAGGTTGAGTCGAAACCCCCCCTCACCCCGGGCACGACCATGTGGGCGAAGAAGGGACCGGCGGCGGGATGGCGGTAGACGGCGAGTGGTACGACGAGGAAGTTCGCCGCGATGAAGACGAACATGAAGCGCTCCCAGCGTCGGAAGCTCCCCGTGGCTGTCATGACGACGAGCAGACCGGCGGCGACCGGCACCGAGATGTACTGGCTCACTCCGAAATAGCCAAGCGCCAGGCTGACGCCGATGAACTCCGTTGCAATAGTGAGGAAATTCAAGATGAACAGGTCGCCGACCGAGAATGCTCCCCAGAGCTTGCCGAACCGCTCGTTGATGAGCCGGGCATGACCGACACCGGTCACGGCGCCAAGTCTCACCACCATCTCCTGGTTGACGATGAGAACTGGGATGAGAAGCGGGAGCGTCCACAGCAGCGTGAGGCCGAAATCCTGTCCCGCCTGCGCGTACGTGGACACCCCCCCGGCGTCGTTGTCGCCGATCATCACGATCAGACCGGGCCCCATGATCGCGAGCAGCGTCAGCAGGCGGGCTTTCCAGGTTCGCCGCGCTCCTGTGTCGTGCTGGCCGATGGTCCCGAAGGCACCTTCGATATCTCCCTGGTGCGCCTCGTCCAGAACTGCCGTCATGACCTCCGCCTCGGGGGCATCTTCTCCCACGTTCTCACCTCCCTTCGATGCTCGCAGCGCAGGCTTGCGGCGGAACGCCCCAGGGAGGCTCGTGACTCAGGAGCCGTTTGCCTTCGCGTCCGCCCGCAGCGGTGGTCTCAGGACCTCACTCCTCAACTGTCGTCATGCCGAACTCGCGCCGCCATCCCGTCGGCAGGAGGAGCTCGAGCATGTCGTCCACTGTCACCACTCCGAGAATCTCGTGGTGGTCGTCGTCCATCACCGGAACAACCGTCAGGTTGAAATCGGACATCTTCCGCGCCGTGGTAGCCACGTCCCAGTCGGGGTGGACGTGGATCGGATCCGCTTCGGCGAGATCACCCAGGACGGCAGCTTGCTCGGCCTGGAGCAGCCGGACTGTTGACACCGAGCCGACGAGAGCACCTTCGCCGTCGACGGCGAACACCACGTTGAGGCTCTCACGCGGCGCCGTGCTCTGGCGGATTGCATCGAGAGCCCCCTCGACAGGCGTCGTCTCGGCTAGCGACAAGAAGTCAGGGCTCATGAGCCCGCCTGCTGTCTCGGGGTTGTAGCTGAGAAGGGTATGAAGCCTGGCCTGTTGTGGCTGAGGCATCAGGTTGAGGATCGGCAGGCGGCGGTCCTGGTCAATCTCGGTTATCAAGTCGGCTGCATCGTCAGGTGCCATCGACTCGAGGAGCCTCGCAGCATCCTCGTCGGATCGGGCCCGAAGGAACTCGACCTGATGCTCGGTGTCGAGCTCCTCGAAGACGTCGGCCTCGAGCTCCCTGTCCTCGCCAACCGCCTCAATGATCTCCTCGCCCTCCTCATGAGAGGCAGCTTCGACTAGGTCCGCTATCTGCGCGGGGTGGAGGCGGGCCAGTTTGCGATAGGGGATACGAAGTCGAGCTGACGGCACATGGGCGACGAAAGGCTCGATGCTTGCCCAGTCGATCATCCGGCCGGTGGAGACCCGCTCGCCGAAGTGGCCCGGAAGCAGCCGTCGCAGAGCTGAGCGACGGCCCGGGTCGACGCCGACGACCTCCCACGTGCCGTCGATCTTGGCCAGCTCGATCTCGTTTGCTCGTATGAGGCGCCCACCGACGAAGTTGATCAGATGTCGGGCCATCAGGTCTTGCGCGAGCAGCAGCTCTCCAGGCCGCCGCTCGAAACGCCGCAGGTCGACCCGTTCCCCGGCAAATCGAACCAGCCCGGCCCCGAGCGTCGCGATCTTCTGAATCGGTACGAACAGATCGCGCCCCCCGATGTTGACGACCAGCCCCACGATCGGGGGATGCGGTGTCTCCCCGACCCGGACTATGAGATCCTGCACACGTCCGAGCCGGTCTCCTGCAGGGTCGACCAGCGGACGCTTCACCACGCTCGACAGGTGGAGGACCTCCACTTGCATATCGCCTGGCGGCGTCGCTCGGGGCATCTTGGCTCACGTTAGCCTTCCCGCGCTCCAACCTCGCGCAGCGGCCTGCTGCCTGTCCCGCCAGACGACGCGCCTCGCGTCTCGGCTGCCGCCGGCGGCTGCCTGCTGCCGCGCGCGACGATGCAGCCCGGTCACCCGGGCTGCATCGAGGTGGACGTGGCGAGGAGCGGACCGTCTAGGCAGCCTGCGGGTGCTCGACGAGTCCAACCGCGTCCTGACGCCGGTGGATCAGACGGCGCTGGTCACGCCGGCGCTGGATGTAGCCCAGGATGAGGCCATCTGCACCGATCCAGCCCGAGGTCCTCCAGGTCGCGAGGATCACGACCGCAAAGACTGCGTAGAACGGATTGACACCGGCTGTTCCCGACAGCATGTAGACGACGTTCAATATGAGGGCTCCAAGTGCCGCCGCTGGCGTGAACAGGCCGAGTGCGAGACCAATTCCGGCCAGAAACTCGGCCACAGCGACGAGCACCCCGATCCATCCAGCGTTCGGCACGACGAAGCTGTGGAGGAAGCTCGCCCACCAGCTGTAGCTGGCGACTGCGTGGCCGGCGAACCCCGCGACGGCGGCACCGTTGTTGTGAAGGAAACCCGGGTTCTCTGCTCCCCAGAGCTTCGATACTCCGGCCTCGATCCACATGATCCCGAGCCAGACCCGCATCGCAGTCCACACTGGCGCGGCAAGCTTGGAACGAGTCAACCACTTGATGACACGCGGGGCCTCGCTGCGCCCAGGGTCACCGATGATTCCCGTGATGCTGTTCATCGTCTCTACCTTCCTCTCGGTCCGGCTCCTGCGGACCATGTCTCCATCTTCTGCGCGCCGGCGCCTCGGTCCGAGGGCCGAAAGTCCTCGCTTGCGTCGCTGAAGTGCCCGATCCGCCAGCTGGCCGAGGTGCGACTACTTCGAGGATGACCACCAGGAGTGGGCCCAAGTGATGGCCGCGAGGCGATTCTGCCCGAGAAGGTTTGGGTGGTAGTAGTCGAGAGTGTTCAGCTCTGCGGTCGTGAAGCTGTTGTGGAACACTGCGAGATCGTCCCATCGACACGTCGCGTAATGGCGGCACGTCGAGCCGAGGACCGAGTTGAACGCCTCTTCTCGCTTCAGCACGAAAGCTCTGTCCGCGCTCGTATCGGAGGCCGCCAGCATCGACTGGCAGATACCGAGAGCCCATCTGGCTTCAGCCGTCGCGTTGGTGTGGAAGATCGACCAGAGCTGGAACAGGTTCGGGATCGACGACACGAAGATGTGTGCTCCCTTCGGCAAGCCCTTGACGAGGGTTGCGAGATCACTCGAGAACACCCTCGCGAACGTCGCCACGGGGGTCATCCCCGCGATCGTCCGCGTGCAGACGTCGTTGGCGCCTATCAGGATCACCGCGTAGCCGGCGCGTTGTCTCACGGCCTGCGCCACCTGTGCGCCGAGACCGCTGACCTTCGCGCCGGTGACGGAGTAGTTGCGCTCGTGGCCCTTTATCTTCGGGTCCACTGCGAGCAACCGGAGGTACTGGCTGTCTACGAGCCGCGCGTTCGCGTACCCCGTGGCCCAGGAGTACTGCGGCTCGGCCTGGAGAATCCCGCGATAGCCGAGCGAGTCGAAGGCCTGGGTGATCGAGTCCCCGAGCGCGGCCATGCTGGTCGGGTAGGGAACCTCCCTTGGCGGCACCGGGTTCGCCCTCGGCGTCACTATTGGCAAACATGCGACAAGTGCTCCAAGAGAGAAGACCCCCACCCTGAGCACCGACCGCAGATCACGCATCGCCGCCTCACCCTACAGGCCGATGAGAAGGATGCCCACTGCCACGACAACCGCCGAGACAATTCGTCGGCAGCCGAATCCCTCCCTGAAGAACACAGCCCCGATTATCGCTGCGCTGATGACGCCGGTCTCTCGCACGGCCGCGACCTCGGCAAGAGGCGCTCGGCTCTGAGCCCAGACCACGGCCCCATACGCCCCAGACGAGAGTAACCCGGCCAGGAGGCCCCGGACGGCAATGCGACCACGAGTCCACGCGGCGGCCGGACGCCGAGCTGCTGCTGCCACGACGAACACAGGGCCCTCGAGCACGAACAACACTGCCACATACGCGAACGCATCCCCCGAGCGGCGCACGCCGAGCCCGTCGAGAAGGCTGTAGGCGGCAATCGCCACACCCGTAAAAAGCGCGGCTACGACCGCTGGCAGCTCCGAGCGCTCGAGCCGGCCTGCCGTGAGGGCGAGGCTCGCAAGACCACCCGCGAGCACGAGAACGCCGGCCAGCTCACGCGCCCCCAGGCTCTCGTGCGCGAAGAGCGCTGCGCCGGCAGTTACGAGCAGAGGCGAAGTCCCGCGCGCGATGGGATACATCTGGTTGAACGAGCCCAGGCGGTATGCGTTCATGAGGGCAAGGTCATAGACGACGTGCACCACGGCCGATGCGAGCAGGAAGACAAGAGCCGCTCGTGCCGGCAGGCCGGTGAAGACGAGAGTGATGCCGCCGGTGACCGCAAGAGCAATACCGATCCACGCGAACACGACGAGGCGGTCCTCGACCGACTTGGTGATCGCGTTCCAGACGGCATGAAGCACCCCGGCGCCGAGCACGACGAGGAGCACGCCTGGGCCGAGTTGCGGAGCCACCCTCAGGCTCGCGCTTCCACGCTTACGGGAGAAGCGCTACCATCCGCGTCCATAGAGAATAGTAGCGCTTCTCACATGCGCCAGGAGCTGGCGGCTCTCGTCGCCACCGCCTCGCCGGGGACGCGACTTCCGGCGACGCGCGAGCTGCAGCGTCGCTTTCGCGTGGGGCCCGCCACCGTGCACAGAGCTGTCGCGGAGCTGGCGAGCAAAGGCCTCCTGCGAACCCAACCGGGCTCCGGCACCTTCGTCTCGCCTCGCGCCCCTCTCGCGCCGTCCCGGTCCGGCGACTTCGACTGGCAGACGTTGGCACTCGGACCCGCCCTCTATGGTGGAGAGGCGGTCGAGGCCAACCTGGATCTGCCCGCTGCAGGCATGACGGCTCTCTCTACCGGGTACCTCGATGAGCAGCTCCAGCCGATCGGACTGTTGGCGCGCGCCTCGGCAAGGGCTGCGCGGCGGCCGGGCGCCTGGTCGCGACCGCCCTTGAGCGGGGTCGACGAGCTACGGGACATCTTTGCCCGGGAGCTCGGGGGTGACGTCGAGCGGCGCCACGTGCTGATCACCGCCGGCAGCCAGCCTGCGCTCGCGAGCTGCTTTCGGTCCCTCGCCCAGCCTGGTGCAACCGTAGTAGTCGAGTCTCCGACCTACCAGGGTGCCCTCGCAGCCGCTCGCGCGGCCGGTCTGGTCCCACTCGGCGTGCCGGCCGACCGTGCCGGCATCCGTGTCGACCTGCTCTCGAAGGCTCTCGAGAAGAGCGGCGCCCGGCTTGTCTACCTCCAGCCGCGCTGGCTCAACCCAACTGGCGCGCAGCTGAGCGCGGACCGCCGGGAGGCCCTCCTCGAGCTCGTCAAGGCGAGCCAGGTCTTTGTCATCGAGGACGACCCGTCGCTCGATCTCGAGCTCGAGGGGAGATCCTTCCGCCCACTCGTCAGCGCGGACGAGGACGGCCACTTCATCTACCTCCGCTCGCTCACAAAAGGGGTCGCACCGGCGTTGCGCATCGCCGCCCTCGTCTCGCGCGGCCCGGTGTCGCGACGCCTGCGCCAGGCCCAAGGCGTCCAGAGCGCCTTTGTCTCCACGGTCCTCCAGCACACAGCTTGCGAGGTGCTGACAGCTCCGGAATGGCCCCGTCACCTCGGCCAGGTGCGCCAGGCGCTGAGGGAGCGGCGGGACACCTTGGTTGAGTCCCTCGCCACCTTCCTCCCGGACTGGAGAGTCCCCGAGGTGCCCGGCTGCGGTCTCCACCTGTGGGTCGAGCTTCCCGCGGATGCCGACGAGGACCATCTCGTTAGCCAGTCCGCCCGCGCCGGCGTCAGAGTGACAGCAGGGCGCCACTACTACCCTGCAGAGCCTGCCGGACCGCACCTCCGCCTGACATTTGCCGCCGCGAGCTCTACCACCATCTCCGAAGCGGTCGTCGCAACAGCTCGGGTGATCGGCACCTGAGGACGCACTTGTCCTGACAGAGTGCCGCCACCACTGCGGCGATGCCGTAAGCGCGGTCGCCAAATCGCTAAACCCTTCGATACCGAGCGTCGATACAGCTGTCATGCATCTGCACATAAAGCAATCACCTGCTCACGTCCGGGGAGCCGCTCTCCCGAGCGCGCGGCCACCACGCTCGCACCGGCTCAGCACTGTCTCCATGGCTGGCCTGGCTCTGCTCGCCGCAGGCTTCGGGCTCCTCGGCCCGGCCGCCCCGGCTCTGGCAGGCCCCTCGTCACCGCCTATCGCGTATGTGAACGAGCCCTTCACTGGCTCCAATGTCCAGATCCCTAACGACTGGACCACACCCCCTCTTGCCGCCGGCATCACCGGCGCCAACGTCGCCTGCCTCACGGCGACGGCCGCATCCCCGGCGCCGAGCCAGCAGCCGATTCCCAACTGCGCGGGGGCGAGCGATACGCCCGGCACGGGATCGCTGCGGCTCACGAGCGTTGGGACCTCGCTCGATGGCGGCGTCGCGTACACTACGGCGCTCCCCGCCTCAGAGGGCCTCGATGTCTCCTTCGACAGCTACCAGTACGGGGGCAGCGGAGCAGACGGCATCTCGTTCTTCCTCGCCGCCGCCAATCCCAAGGATCCGACCGGTCCTCCCAACCTTGGCCCCCCGGGCGGTCACCTCGGATACTCGAGCTCCCTCTCCGCGACCACAGGGGGTGGCCCGTATGGGACCGGGCTTGCTGACGGATATCTCGGTATCGGCCTTGACGCGTACGGCAACTACACGAACACGTCCTTTGACGGGAACGGATGCAGTACGCCGAGCTGGGTGACGCCTGGATCCCTTTACCCCGACGAGGTGACGGTCCGAGGCCCGGGCACCGGGTACAACGGCTACTGCCTGCTCGCGAGCACCCTCGAGAACGGGGGCCTGGTCGGGAGCCTCAACTCCCCGAGCTCGACAAGGGCCGGCACCGAGGTGCCCGTCGAGATAGCCATCAACCCGACCTCGACGGCATTCACGACACCGAGCCACATCACTGTCCCGCCCCTCTCCTACGTCACCTCGGTCACCCCCATCAAGGGCCCAACCCAGCTGTTGACAGGTACCTTGCCGAACGCCACTGGCATCTTGCCATCCAGCCTCCTCGACGCGAATGGGATACCCCAACAGCTCTCCTTTGGCTGGTCGGGCTCCACCGGGGGCAGCACCGACGTCCACGAGATCACCAACGTCGTCATCAACCCCGTCATCACGGAACCGCCTCGCTTTGGCCTTTCCCTCACAGACGGTGACGGGGGATACCTGGTCGCAGGTGGAACCGTCTCCTTTACAGCTACGCCGACGCTCTCCTCGAGCGGGGCGAGCGAGAGCACCGCGCCGAGCTTCACCGACACCTTCCCGGCGGGCCTCACCCCGACAGCTGCCTCGGGTGGGGCCGACTGGAGCTGCACCGTCGTGGCACCTACCGTGAGCTGCAACTACACCGGCACCGTTCCGATCGCGGCGGGTAGCGCGCTTCCTTCGATCTCGATGACGGCGGCGGTGTCAGCTAGTAGCGCGGGAGCCGTCAACGACACAGGCGAGATCGTCGAAGCCGGTGCCGTCGTGGCCTCGGCCACCGACTCTGCGACTGTGGCTTCGGCATCTGCGACCCACCCGATCCTCGGACTGTCCCTGTCTGACAGCGCGGCCGGGGCCTTTGCGCAAGGAGCGTCCGTCGCCTACCTGGCAACCGGGCTCGTCTCGGGCACCGGCGCGAACGAGGCAGATGCGCCGAGCTTCACCGACACCTTCCCGGCGGGCCTCACCCCGACAGCTGCCTCGGGTGGGGCCGACTGGAACTGCACCGTGGTGGCACCGACGGTCACATGTGCCTACACGGGGACCCTTCCGATCGCGGCGGGCACGACTCTTACCTCGATCTCGATCGCCGCGACGGTTGGTGCAAGCGCGTCCGGCGGCATCGCCGACACGGCCACCCTCTCCTCCACCGACACCACCGCGGTGTCGAGCACCGACTACGCAACCGTCGAATCGGTCCCGACCTACGGCCTTGCGCTCTCGGACAACTCGAGCGGCGATCTCGTCTCAGGCAGCTCGGTCACCTACACCGCTACCGCGGCGCTCGGTTCCGGGGGCAACGAGGGCGACCCACCGAGCTTCACCGACACCTTCCCGACAGGGCTCACCCCGACGTCCGCGACGGCGGCCTCTGACTGGAGCTGCACTCTGGCGGCACCGACGGTCACATGTGCCTACACGGGGACCCTTCCGATCGCGGCGGGCACGACTCTTACCTCGATCTCGATCGCCGCGACAGTAGGTAGCACTGTTGCGACAGGCACGAACCTCGACGATTCGGCCACAGTTGGCTCCAACGACGCGAAGAGCGTCAGCGCGACCGACTACGCGGCTGCAGATGAGCCACCGGCTCCCGTCCTCGGTCTCACCAGCAGTGCCCCATCAGATGCAACTTCTCCTGGCAGCTTTGCCTACACCTTGCAGCCGTCCGTCACCTCCTCGGGTGGCCAGGCGTCTTCCGATCCGGCCGTGACCGTGTCGCTGCCGAGCGGAGAGAGCTTCTCCGCGGCTGCGACGCCGACCGACTGGAGCTGTAGCCTGAGCACCGGGAGCACGAGCCAGACCTGTACCTACGACGGGACCACGCCTATCGCCCCGGGAGCAGCTATCGCCACGATCCCCCTCACGGTCGATGTCTCCTCCGGCACGAGCGGAGACCAGACGATCAACGCGACGATGTCGGACGTTTCCGACCACGCGAACTCGACTTCCACCTCGGCCACAGTCAACGTCAAGCCCCTGCCAACGATCACGGCCATCTCACCGTCGCAGGGCCCAGGCGCAGGCGGCACTGTAGTCACCGTCACGGGCACCAACCTCTCCGGGGCCACGATCGACTTCGGTACGAGCTCCGCCACAAGCGTGACCTGTGCCTCGACGACCTGCACGGCAACGTCACCGTCCGGCACAGGCACGGTCGACGTGACGGCGACGACGGCCGCCGGCACGAGCGCCACGAGCGCGGCCGATCGGTTCACCTATGCCTCGCCCGAAGGACCAGTCCTGCCACCGGCGGGCGGCCCGCTCTCCTCACCGACGGTGACCGCTATCAGTCCGGCCTCGGGCCCTTCTACAGGGGGCACCTTGGTGACGATCACGGGGAGCAACCTCGCGGGCGGTACGGTGAGCTTCGGTCCCTCGCCTGCGACGAATGTGAGCTGCACTGCGACGGACTGCACCGCCATCTCCCCTGCGGGCAGTGGGACAGTCACGGTGACGGTCACAACATCTGCGGGAGTGGTCGCTGCAGGAAGCTTCACCTACACAGCCGGGAGCGCCTACACCGCTGTGACGCCCTTTAGGGTCACCGACACCCGCCCGGGCTCGGGCGAGCCAAACGCCGGTCGTGCCCTTCAGGCGGGAGGCACCCTTGCTGTGAAGGTGGCAGGTATCGGGGCAGTGCCATCGGACGCCTCCGCCGTGGTGCTCAACTTGACGGCATCCGATCCGAGCTCCGCAGGGTTCCTCTCGGTCTTTCCGGAAGGTGGCTCTCTTCCCGCAGTCTCCAACCTCGACTTCACCCCACACGAGACGGTTCCGAACCTCGTCACGGTCGTCGTTGGCAACAACGGCGAGGTGTCCATCTACAACAGCGCCGGTGTCACCAACGTCGTCGTCGACATCGAGGGGTACTACTCCCCCGTTAGTGCCGGTGGCGCCGGACTCTATGACGCGGTGTCGCCGGCGCGGGTGCTAGGCAACCTATTCGCCGGTCACCTCGTCGGGCCGGCCTCGGCTACGACCGTGACAGTCGCGGGCCCCTCCGCCCTGGACGAGGTGCCCGCCAATGCCACCGCCGTTGTCGTGAACCTGACTGTTCAGCGTGGCTCGGACGCGAGCTTTCTCACAGCGTACCCAGCGGGAGCATCTCTGCCACTGGCTTCAGACGTCAACTTCGCAGCCGGTCAGACCACTTCGAACAGGGCTATCGTCGCCGTCGGCAAGGGTGGTCAGATCATGGTCTACAACCACGCGGGCACCGTCGCAGTGGATGTCGATGTGGACGGCTACTACACAGCCGCGGGCGGCAGTGGATCGGCCTTTGTCGCCATCGATCCTGTCCGGCTCGTCGACACCCGCGCAAGAGTGGGAGGCAACCCTCTCGGCCCGAAGAGCTCCGAGAGCCTTCCGCTCACGAGCTCCTCCATCCCTGCAGGTGCCACCGCTGTCGCCACAAACGTGACAGTCGTCGCAGGTGGAGCCCCTGGGTACCTGACCGTCTACCCCCCGGCCCTGTCCAGCGCGCCGGTGGCGTCTGACCTCAACTGGACGGCAGGTGAGACGGTCGCGAACTTCACGACCGCCGATACCTCGTCGACCGGCAAGATCGAGGTCTACAACAGCCACGGCGATCCCGTGAACGTCGTCATAGACGCCTTCGGCTACTTCGTGACAGCCTCTTGAGGCCACAGGTCTCGCTCGCGCCGGGCGCCGGTCTTCTCCGAGGGGCTCATCCCCCGAAGGGATGAGCTCGAAGATCATCCGCGGGCCCGATGCGCCCGAAGCTCGCGGTGCTCACAATGACACGCTCGGACCAGCGACGCGTCGCGGGTGCCGGCAGAGCGTGTTCAACGAGGAGTGCCAGTGATCGAAGCGGTCCATCTGACAAAGCGGTACGGAACCACGACGGCTGTCGACGACCTGTCCTTTACGATCGAGCCGGGACAGGTCACCGGCTTTCTCGGGCCGAACGGTGCCGGCAAGACGACAACCATGCGGATGGTCATCGGGCTGGACAAGCCCTCGAGCGGATCGGTGACCATAGACGGTCGTATGTACCGTGACCTGCCGGCGCCGCTCAGAGAGGTCGGTGCCCTCCTGGACGCGAAAGCGCTCCATGGCGGGCGGAGCGCCTACAACCATCTTCGGGTTCTCGCTCTGAGCAACGGCCTCCCGCTGAGTCGCGTCGACGAAGTGCTGAAGATGGTGGGGCTGAAAGACGTTGCCAGCCGGCGCGCTGGTGGCTACTCACTCGGTATGAGCCAGCGGCTCGGGGTCGCAGGCGCGCTTCTCGGTGATCCCGGGATCCTGATGTTCGACGAACCGGTCAACGGTCTCGACCCGGAAGGGATTCTGTGGATCCGCCAACTGATGCGATCACTTGCTGCCGAGGGTAGGACCGTGCTTGTCTCCAGCCACCTGATGAGCGAGATGGCTCTTACCGCCGACCACCTCCTTGTCATCGGAAGGGGCAAGCTCATAGCCGATACCGGTGTGCAGGAGTTCATTGATCTGAGCTCCGCCGGTACCGTCGTCGTACGCAGCCGGGACGACAACCTGCTGGCGGCTCGTCTCGCCGAGCAAGGCGCCAGGACCGAGCCGGCAGTCGGTGGCGGGCTGACCGCCTCGGGCGTCAGCTCCTCGCTCGTAGGCGAGATCGCTTTTGCGGCAGGGATCATCCTCGACGAGCTCACGCCGCAACGCGCCTCCCTCGAACACGCATTCATGGAGCTCACCAAGGACAGCGTCGACTTCGGGGCATCGCCGTCGGAGCTCGCCTCGGTCGGCACCGACTACCCCACGACGGATGGCTCCCGATGACCACAGCTCTTGGCCCGCGGGCGGGCAGACCGGCGCAGCCGCGCCAGGGAGGGGCCGGCGCCAGCCCCGCGCGCTTCTCCGATGCGCTGCGCTGCGAATGGGCCAAGCTGACCTCGGTCCGCTCGACTTGGGTGACACTTCTAGTCTCGCTGCTGCTCGGCGTTGGCGTAGGCGCCTTGATCTCCTATCTGGCCGGGAGCCACTATGCGACGGGAGGTTTCAGGGGCCGGGCCTGGGATCCCACCGCGGTGAGCTTGCGGGCTCTCACGATCGCCCAGCTGGCAATCGCGGTTCTGGGTAGCCTCGTCGTGACCTCAGAGTACGGGACTGGCATGATCAGGACCAGCTTGACCGCGACACCGCGGCGGGGCCGTTTCCTTTCCTCCAAAGCAGTCGTGTTCACGGCCGTCGCCCTCGTCGTCGGCGAGATAATGGCCTTTGCGGCTTTCCTCCTGGGCCAGCTGGCGATCGGGTCGAACGCGCCCCACACGAGCCTCGCCGCTCCAGACGTCCTCCGGGCGGTCATCGGGGCGGGACTCTATCTGGCCCTGATCGGCCTTCTCTCCTCGTGCGTCGGTGCCCTCGTGCGCAACACCGCGGCGGCGATCTCCTCCATGGTGGCGCTGCTCTTCGTCCTACCCGGGGTCGTTCAGGCCCTGCCGGCGTCCTGGAGCAACGTGATCACAGAGTGGTGGCCGACGCAGGCGGGGAGCCAGGTCTATTCGCTGCACCGTTCGGCGCATACTCTTTCCGCATGGTCAGGGTTCGCTGTGCTGGTCGTCTTCACTGTCATCGTCTTCACGGCAGCTCTCTGGGTGATCGAACACCGGGACGCGTGATCTCGTGACGGCTGCTCTTCCCGGCCGATGAGCGCCGCCGTCGCACGGCTCCGGACGAAGCCGGCCGGCACGACTGCCCCGTGGTGGTGGCAACGCTTTGTCACCGTCGCGGTGGGAGTACCGGTCGCGGCAGCGGTCGCGGTGTCCTGGGCGATGGCGCTCGGGCCCTCCGGCTCCCCGGCAAGAGTGCTCGGCGCGGCACTCGGCTTGGTCGGCGTCGCTCTTCTCCCCTGCCGCCGGCGTCTCCCGTACGCGGTAGTGGCAGTCGAGGTTGCTCTCGCCTCTGCGACTGTGCTCCTCATGACGACGGCAGAGCGCAACGGTGCGATGTTCCTCGTGGCGCTCGCCTTGTATGTGCTTGCCACCGTCCGTCCGCCGGTGGCCACCGTCATCGCTGCGTTTGCCTCTGCCCTCTGCGTCACGGCGGCGACGCTCCTGCACGCTGCAAGTGTCGGCCAACTGACACGACTCGTCCCCGACATGGCGTTTCTCACCGCGGCGGTGGCAATCGGGTTTGCCGTGCGCGCCCAGCGCAGCCTCCTCGCGACGTTTCGTGAGCGCGCCGAGCAAGCCGAGCGCGAGCAGCGCTGGACCGCGACGAGAGCCGTCGCGGCGGAGCGCGCCCGCATCGCCCGGGAGCTTCACGATATCGTCGCCCACCACGTCAGCCTCCTCGTCGTCCAGGCCGGCGCAGTCCGCGAGACGCTGCCGGCCGACCACGTCACCAGGCCCGTTCTCGACTCGATGATTGACGGCGGCCGGCGCGCCATGAGCGAGCTACGTGACATGCTCGGGGCCCTCCGCCTTGACGAGGCTGCCGACGAAGACGCCCGCCGCGACTCGCCCGGCCATGCGGCCGGACCGCCGCTCGCACCCCTCCCTACGATTGAGATGGTTCCCGATCTGGTATCGGGTGCCGCCGCTGCCGGGCTTCCTGTGACTCTCCAGGTCGAGGGAGCACCTGTGGAGACCTCGGCCGCAGTCTCGCTCTCGGCCTACCGCATCGTGCAAGAGGCGCTCACGAACGCCATTCGTCACGCCCCGGGCGCCTTCACCTCCGTGTTGCTGAGCTACAGCACCGGCGTGCTTGACGTAGCCGTGCGGAACGGACCCGCACCAAGACGCGCCGCTGCCTTCGAGCGGGAGCCGACGCCTGGCGCACCATCCGGCCACGGGCTGACGGGCATGAGGGAGCGTGCTGCCCAGGGTGGGGGAATCCTCAAAGCAGGCCCGGTGAAAGGTGGCTGGGAGGTCAGAGCCAGCTTCCCACTCGTGTCAGGCACTGCCGGCGCCGCTCTTCCCGCGGGGCAGCAGTGAGCGCTAGTGGAGCTTTCCCGCCGATAAGGGTCCTCATCGTCGATGACCAAGCCCTGATGAGACAGGGTTTCTCGATGATCCTTGCCGCGCAGCGCGATATCGATGTCGTCGGTGAAGCCGCAAACGGTGAGGAAGCCCTGGCTCAGGCTGCGGCGTGCCAGCCCGACATCGTTCTCATGGACATCCGCATGCCCGGTCTCGATGGCATCGAAGCCACCCGTCGGCTGTCGAGCAGGAACGACTCTCCGCGAGTTCTCATCTTGACCACCTTTGGACACGATGACTACGTGACCAGCGCGCTCTCAGCAGGCGCGTCAGGCTTCGTCTTGAAGGACGCGACCCCTGACGAGCTCGTATACGCGGTCCGCGTCGTCGCGGCAGGGGACGCTCTGCTATCGCCGGCCGTAACGACTCGCCTTATCGAGCAGCTGCTGCCGGCTCTCGTGTCTCAGGCAAAGCCACCTGCCGAACGCTCGGCCGACGTCGCAACCCTCACCGAACGCGAGATGGAAGTGCTCCTTCTCGTGGCAAGGGGACGCTCGAATGAGGAGATCCGGCGGGAGCTGTGCATCTCGGAGGCGACGGTCAAGACACACGTCTCGCACATCTTGACCAAGCTCGGTGTTCGCGATCGTGTCCAGGCCGTCATTGCGGCCTACGAGCTTGGCCTCGTCAAAGCCGACCCCCGACATGGAGAGCACCTCCCCGACCTCGCTTTCGGTGAGTGACACGGGAAACAGCAACTGCGGCGCTGGCCCAGCTGCCCGGCCAGCGACATCGTCAAGGCCGGTGGAGCGGGCCGCGCTCTGGCCGACGACACTGACCGCAAGGGGCTCGCCTGGCGCTCGCCCCGAACCGTCGCTCTCGCATCGACACTTTCCGTTCTCCTGCTCGCGGCGTGCTCCTCCACACCCGCGTCGTCCTCGTCCTCGTCCTCGGCGCCGTCCTCCTCCTCGCCAAGCGCCAGACAAGGGAACGGCGGGACCGCGACAATGGCCCTCAGCGCCGGGGACCAGTTCAGCTACGTCCGCCCAATCATGTCCTATGAGTACGCCACTGCAGCAAACATCGAGTACTCCGAGTACCTCATGTGGCGACCTCTCTACTGGTTCGGGTCCCGCGGAGGCGTCGGCGTCAACGAGCGGTACAGCCTCGCGGACCTAGCCGTCGTCTCCCGGCGCGCAGGGGATACGACGGCTGCCATCCAGCTCAAGTCCTACCGCTGGTCGGACGGCAAGTCCGTCACGGCGCGCGACGTGCAGTTCTGGTTCAACCTGCTAAAGGTTGCGAACCGGAATTGGTGGGACTACGTGGCCGGGCAGTTCCCCGACAACGTCAGATCGTTCAAAGTGCTCGCAGCGACTCGCTTCGCGATCGTGTTCAAGGGCAACTACTCGACCAGCTGGCATCCAGCTGATCTTGAGCGGTGCTCCCTTCAGCATGGTCGTGACCGCGCACGTCTCTTGCGCCAACGCCGACCGCCTCATCAGCCGGTTGCACAGTGGTGGCTTTCCGGCTCTCTACGCCTACGAGAACTACCTCGCGAAGGACCTGCCGGTGCTGTGGATGCCGCAGCTGGACGCGCAGATCTCCGCAGTGAGCAAGAACCTGCGGGGCGCTCTCCCGCAAGACCCGCTCGGGAACATGTACCCGGAGAACTGGACGTTAGGGCGCTAGTTGTCGGAAGTCCAGGTGTCGATGCTGTATCTGCGATGATCTGGGCGAGAGACACGGATCTGAGAGGTGAAAGGGGAGCCGTTGCCGGTCCGAACCGAGTTTCCGTCGCGTGTGCGCGTAATCGGGCACGCGTGGATTCCCATGAGTGACGGCTGCAGGCTTGCCGCGCGCATCTGGCTTCCCGAAGAAGCCGAGGAGGTGCCGGTTCCGGCAATCCTCGAGTACGTGCCGTACCGCAAGAACGACGGGCTCGTGCTCCGAGACGCTCCAATTCACCACTATTTCGCTGGTCATGGCTACGCCTCGGTACGGGTCGACCTGCGAGGCAGCGGAGATTCCGAGGGAATCCTCGAGGACGAGTACCTTGCCCTCGAGCAGCAAGACGGCGTTGCCGTCCTGAGCTGGCTCGCCAGCCAGAGCTGGTGCAGCGGCAAGGTGGGCATCATCGGCAAGTCGTGGGGCGGCTTCAACGGGCTGCAGATCGCTTCGCACGCCCCGGCCGAGCTCAAAGCGGTGATCAGCGTGGCTTCCACCGACGACCGCTACGCCGACGACGTCCACTACATGGGCGGTTGCGTGCTCGCGTGGACGGCTCTGCCTTGGGCCTCGACGATGCTCGCGTACGACGCGTTACCTCCGGATCCGGCCGTCGTCGGGTCGAGTTGGCGTGAGGTGTGGCTCGACCGCCTTGACAGGACTCCGCCGTTCATAGAGGCGTGGCTCGACCACCAGACCCGCGACGATTTCTGGAAACAGGGCTCGGTCTGTGAGGACTACGGAGCTATCCGCTGTCCCGTCTACATGGTCGGCGGGTGGACCGATGCATATCACAACTCGATCCTCCGCTTTCTTGCCGGCTATGGTGGCCCCTGCAAGGGACTGATAGGCCCTTGGGCGCACGACTATCCCGAGGACGGATCTCCCGGACCCGCTATCGGGTTCCTGCAGGAGGCGGTCCGCTGGTGGGACTACTGGCTTAAGGGCATCGATAACGGCGTGATGGACGAGCCCAAGCTGCGGGCATGGATGCCTGAGGCGCGCCGTCCCGCGCCTGGCTACGAGACATTTCCTGGACGCTGGCTCGCTTTCGACCGATGGCCGGCTCCCGGGGTCGAGACTCGACGCTTGGTGCTCGGCTCTGGCGCACCCGGCGGAGAGGGCCCGGGCACGGATTCGGGCAGCACCGGCACGCTCGGACCAGTTCCCCTCCTCCGAGGGGCCATGTCTATCCGAGGACAAACCGCCGTTGCCGTCGACGCCGGGCAATGGTGGGGTCACGGAGGGGCGATCGAGTTCCCCGGCGATCAGCGGCCAGAAGACGGCATCTCGCTCTGCTTCGACAGCTCCCCCTCGATCGAGACGCTGGAGATCCTCGGCGTTCCGAGCGTGCGACTCGAGATTGCTGCCGACGAGCCGCTCGCCTTGGTAGCGGTTCGGCTCTGTGACGTGTGGCCCGACGGAGAGTCGACTCTCATCACACGCGGCTTTCGGAACCTCACTCACCGCGAGAGCGACGAGCACCCGATCCCGCTCGTTCCTGGCGAGCCATACGTGGTCGACGTCCCGCTCAATGCGATCGCCTACAAGCTCCCGCCGGGCCACCGATTGCGCCTCGCAGTGTCGCCGACCTACTGGCCGTGGATATGGCCATCTCCGGCTCCGGTCACCCTGACCCTGCTCCTTCGCGGCACTGCCGCGCTCGATGTACCGCTGTGGACTGCAGGCGGCGAGCATACCCCCCCTGCCCATTTCGCCGTACCGGAGCGAGCGCCCATGCCGGCTCACGAGCCCCTCGGCTCGCTGGCAACGAGGGAGACTCGTCATGAGGTTGCCAGCGGAGTGATCGAGACGATCAGTAGCGCAAGACACGGTCACCGGCTGGCAATGGACGGCCTTGAGTACAACGAGAGCGAGCGGGACACCTATCGGATCAAAGCTGGTGATCCGCTCTCGGCACAGGTCAGGTGTGAGCGAGAGACGTCCGTTGCCCGAGGGCAGTGGCGTACCACTGTGCGTACCGAAAGCTCCATGTCGGCGACAGCACAAGCGTTCCTCGTGACGAACGTCGTTGATGCATACGAGGGCGACACCCGTGTCTTTTCGAAGTCGTGGCACGCGACGATCCCGCGCAACGGCGTGTGATGGTGCCGGCCAGCCGGGGCCACGCGTCGACTCGATAGTTGCCGAGGATCTGCCGAACGACGCGCTCCTCGTCGGTACATCGCTCGTGCTCTCGCTCCTCATCGAGATCCCCGTCGGCCTCTTGTAAGCCGTGCGCCGCAGCAGGACGGTGGACTACTTGGCGACGGGGGTTTCCGTCATCTTGTACTCGATGCCCTCCTACCTCCTCGGCTTGTTGCTGATCGCGGCTTTCGCCGCGAACCTGCACCTGCTCCCGGCGGAGGATCCTCAAGCCTCCAGCCTCGGAGGACTGCTGGCGCAACCCGCCGGGCTCGTGCTCCAGTACTACGACGCCGCGGTCAACGGTGACTACCCGGTCGAGCTCGTCTATGGCGCGATCGCCGGCTATCTGAGCGGCCTCACCCACACCATCCTCATGCGCGTCGTCGACGTGATCCTTGCCGTGCCGATCATGTACCTTTTCGTCGACTTGGCGTCGATATTCCGGCCGACACTTCTGCTGCTCGTCCTGGTGCTCGCCCTGCTGTCCTGGGTGGGCCCTGCCAGGTTGGTCCGAGGCGAGACGCTCAGCCTCCGAACCAGGGAGTACGTGCAAGCTGCCCGCGCCATGGGCGAGGGGACCCCACGGATCGCGTTCCGGCACCTCGTGCCGAACGCAATCGGGTGCTCCATGCCCGCGGCGAGTTGCGGGGCGAGCACTCCGGTTGGCTCGGCCGCACCTCTGTGTGTAGCGTCGCGCCCAACCTGGTGGCGCAGTGTCGACACGATCTCCGGCTCATGCCGGAAAGGGGGCAAGCGTCTGCATGGCCAAAGCGGGGGCGACAGCGTGCCTGTACGAGCGCAACGAGTTGTTGGCGCTCGCTCAGGACGCCTGTGCTCGGGCGCGCGACGGTGAGGGCTCGGCAATCTTTGTCAGTGGCGACGCCGGG
>JAKACA010000186.1 GCA_021796455.1 Actinomycetes bacterium | reverse complement strand
CTCTGGCCTCGACCAACGTCTTTGGCCACCGAGCCACCAGGACCGGTTGAATTTCCTAACGCCCTGCACAGAGCTGTTCGCGAACCATGTCGAATGATGCGCCAGGTACAACATCGCTCACTTTGGCCTGGGTGGCCAGCGTGTGGCGCAGGCGGTGGGGTGAGACGTTGTCTCCAGGCCGGCGGCTCGGGCGACCCTGTCCACTGCTGCGTCGACACGGGCTGTGCTCATCGCGCGCCCCCGCTCGATGAACATCAACTTTGAGCGCAGCCCGTCCGGCCGGGAGTCCAGCCAGCTGTCGAGCAGCTCTTTGAGTTGTGGGTGCAGCGGGATGTAGCGGTCGTTGTGCAGCTTGGCGACCGGGATCCGCAGCCAATAGGCGGAGCCGATCTGGACGACCGCGTCGGTGGTCAGAGCGACGAGCTCGCTCTTGCGCATGCCAGTTCGGGCAAGGAATTCCGCGATTAGCCGGACGACCGGATCGGTGTCGGCGCGGGCGGCGACGAGCAGCTTCGCTGCGGCGGCGTCGTCGAGGAACCGGGGAAGCGCTGTGTCCTTGATCGGCAGGTCGCTGGGGAAGATCGGCGCCCGGGGCGGGGCGTCTTCGGCGCCCCACTCGATGAGCCGCTGGAAGCACAGCTGCACCGAGTTCAGTTGGCGACGGATCGTGTGCCGGTGCAGCTGCCCGCCGTAGCGGGATGGTCGTTCGCCGAGCCAGCGCTTGTATGCCTCGACGTGCCCGCGACCCACCTGTGCCGCTGATGTGACAGCGGGGTGTTCTCGTGCAAGGAAGCACCCGAACTCGCGCAGCGCCTCGTCTTCGTTCTCGACGGTGCCGGGCCGGCGGGTGAGCCGTAGCTGATCGACGTAGTTGCTCAGGGTTTGCGCCAACACGGTGGGCACGTCCTCCCAGCGGTTCCGCGGAGGGGCGGCCCGGCGGGTCCGGGACTGGGGCGGCTCGTCGCGGAGCCGGAGTGGAACAGCGACGCCTGCAGTCCGAACAAGATCGCATGCCGGTTGTCGTGTCGCCGAACACCGAGCCGGACGGCGGCATCCTCCAGCGCGGTGTGGGACGCGTCGAGCATCTGGCGGGTAACGGCGTTCGGGGTCACCGCATGCAGGGCGCATACCTGCGCCAAAGCCGCCCACTGCCTCTCGACACTCTTGGGAACGAAGCCCAATGCGGCGCTGTGCTCGGCGAAGAGGATCGACACCTCCGGGTGGTAGGCAGTCATGATCGGACCGAGCCGGGGCCGGCGGGCGATCAGGTGGTCGGCCCCGAGCGACATCCGGGCGGCGAGCGCGCCAGCGGCGCGACGGTCCAGCCCTCGAGCGTGCCGAACCGGGCGCAGAATCCGCGGGCGCCGTTCTTCGCGCTGGTCAGCGCAAGGAAGCCGGCTTGAGTGAACTCGGCCAGGGACTCCTCGAGGAGGGTGAGCGCGAGCACCTGCAGCTGGTGCGGACGGGGCATCACTGCCCCCCAGCGGGCTCGGCGTCGATCGCTGCCATCGCGGTTGCGTACTCGGTTGCCAGCCAGCCGGCGGACAGATGCAGGTAGACGCGCGTCGACTCGATGGAACGGTGCCCAGCTTGAGCCTGCACGGCCTCGAGTGCCATCCCGGCTTCCCGCAACCGGGTCAGGCAGGTGTGGCGCAGTTGGTGGCAGGTCAGATGATCGATCCCAGCGCGTTGACGGGATCCACGGATGATCTCGTCGAGACCCGAGCTGCTCAGCGGATGTCCTCGGTTCGGGCCCTTCAGGACGAGGAAGACGCGGTCGCTTCCCGAATCGGCAGGCCGTTCCATGTCGAGGTAGCGGGCGAGGCTGGCGAAGAACCGCGGCGAGATCGGCACGATCCGCTGGTGGCCCCGGGTCGTCCCGTGTCCAAGTGATGTTCCACCTCGTCCTCGAAGAGCGGGACAGCGTCAAGGGGACGGGCCCCCTCACGGCGATGCGTGAGGAATTGCCGTCCGTCCTTCGGAGCTGGAGTCCGCTCGTGTCATGCGATTAACTCGCAGGTGGACTGGGTCGGCCTCGATCAGACCACGCCGCTCGGTACCCGTCATTCGAGGAGCTGATGGGTCATGGCGGACGGCTGTCGTCCTGCCAAGAGCCAGCCGACCGCGGCCGCAATCAACGGCATGCCGACGAGTATGAGAAGGAGGTTGCCCACGGGAACGGCACCCAGCGCGGCGATCCCACCATTTTCGGCGTTGCTCCGGATGTAACCGATGACACCGATGTAGCCCGCCACCGTGCCGAGCACCGCACCGAGGAGGCCGAGCGCGCCAGCAGTGACCGCGGTGAGGGTGCGGCGCGTCCGGCTGCTCGCACCGGTTGCCGCCAGGATACGCAGGTCGCCCGCCGTCTCACTGCGGATGAGTCCGACGGACATCGCCAAGATGCCGAGGGCGAGGCCAATGCCGAAGACCGTCGCCCAGTCGATGATCTGCGATGACGAGGGTGCGCTGTTCTTGGTCTCGATGGTCAAGTTCGCCGTGGTCGCCGTCTGGCGAGCGTTGGTGATCTGCGCCGCAGTGGGTGGACTGGGGCTCTCGATCAGCCAGCCGGCGATGGTTGCCTGCAGGCCGAGAGCGTGGACGGCGTGCTCAGTGATCACAGTATTCGGTGCCGAAGTCCCCGATGGCAGCGCGCCCACCTCTTCGATGACGGGATTCGGGAAGCAGCCGTTCTTCGCGGTGCAGGAAGCGCTCGTCCCCCTGCCCGGCCCCTGCCCTGGACCGGCGGAGACCCCACCGCCGCTGTCGTACGTGAGCTGCATCTCCGAGGTCCCGGACAAGCCTGGTCGCATGGTGAGGATGTCGGCGTTCGGGTCCACCTCAGAAGCCTTGATCCCGAAGGACCGCAACAGCTGTGGAGTAGCGACGTAGATCGGTCCGGACCAGTTGCGCCCGGGTGCGTTGTGGTTGAGCGACGCGCTGGTCGTCTCGAGCTCGACGACATCATGAGAACCGAGCGACGCGGCGATCGCATCGGCGGTCTTCCGCATTCTGATCAATTGGCTGGCCGATGACGGGCCACTTTGCGTCGGGCCCAGGTTCTCCTGCCCGTAGGGGCCGTTCGGGGTATAGAGGTTGATCTGGTTGGAGGCGAGATTCGGTCCCGCATAGTCGAGGACGTTCGAATACCGCGCTGCGGAGACGAGCGAGATGATGACAGCGATCAGGATGCCGAGGCTGATCGCGGCCAGCGCCGAACCCGAGCGTGCCCGGTAGCGCGCCAGGTCGCGCAGCGGCAGGCGAATGGCGATTGGAGCCCGCTGGCCTAGCCGGGCCATCACCGAGAGGCAGAACGGTGAGAGCAGGATCACCCCGGGGACGAGAGCGACGATGCCGAGAGCCAGCTCTGGGGTTCGTGGCCTCGCCCCGCTGCCAGCGCCTGCATATCCCAGCAGCAAAAAGGCGACCACGAAGCAGACGATGCCGGGGATCGCCGAGCGATGGATCTGCCGCGGAGGCGCCGGTCGCCCCGACAGGGCCGCAACAATCGGGATCCTTGCTATCGAGCGCGCCGGACGCGAGGCGGCAAAGTAGGTCGCCACCACTGCAAGCACCATGGCCAAGACGATCACCAACCAGGGCAGCGCGAACATTCCGATCATATGGTGGGCGCTTTGCTCGAGACTGGGGCGATATGCGAGCCAGACAACGAGACCGACGACGGCTCCGACCACCGCACCGACGAGGCCGACGACGCCACCGTTCGCCCGCACGACGAGACCGACGTTTTTGTCGGTGGCGCCAAGAGCTTCGAGCATTCCGAGCGAGCGCAGCCGGCGCTGGGCGAGCACCGTGAAGCCTCCGATCGACACCAGGGCGATGAGCAGCATCCCGAGCACCAGCCCGGCGATCGAGATGGTCTCGGGGTTGAGCGCGTTGCCCGCCACCGATTGCGGCGTCAGCACGCCTGGTCCGATCGAGTGCGGCGACACGCCAGGCGCGTCGAAGAGCACGCTGACTTGGCTCGGCGCCTTCACTTGGCCGGGCGCGACGAGCGCGAACTCGTCGAGCAGGCTCTGGGGGTTCTCCACGATGCCGACGACACGCCGGACCGTGCCGCCCTGGTGCCAGAGATCACCAATCTTCAGGTTGAAGTCCGATGCCACACCGCTCGTCACCGCCACTTGGCCTGGCCCCGTCGGGAAGTTCCCCGAGACGAGGGAGAGCATGGGCTGGCTGAAAGGACCCTGCGGGTTCTCGGCGCGCAGCTGGTAGGAGTTGATCGATCCGGGGATCGTGAAGGTCTGGTTCTCGATGACCTCGGACCGGCCGAAGCGCTGCTGCAGACTGGCGATCTGGCTGGCCAGGCTCGGGCTCGACCCCTGGAAGGTAGCGAGGTCTTGGGCGGTCCCGAAGCCGAAGTTCGCCGGCTGCGGCGTGTTGGTGGCGACCGCCGACCCGATGATGGTGGCGGCGACCGCCAGCGCGATCAGGGCGAGGATCAACAGTTGCTGGCGCCACTCGCGCCGGAACAGGCGCCAAGCCCAGCGCACCACGGCGCGGCGCGCCGGGAGGCCGCCATCGGCTGGAAGCGCCTGGGCGGGTGGTCGATCGAGCTTCGTGATCATGAATGCGGGGCGGGCTGGAGCAACGACTCAGGGCTCGGCGGCGACATGGTCTGATCGACGACGCGTCCGTCCCGCAGAAAGACCACCCGCTCGGCCCAAGATGCCAGCTGGGCGTCGTGGGTGACCACGACCGCGGCGACCCCGCGCTTGCAGGCGCCAAGGATCATGCGCATGACAGCTTCACCGTTGGTCGAATCGAGAGCGCCCGAGGGCTCGTCGGCCAGAAGAAGCTGGCGATCGCCGACGACTGCCCGAGCGATCGAGACCCGCTGGCGCTCACCGCCCGAGAGCTCGTCGGGATAGTGCGACGCCCGATCCGCGAGGCCGAGCTCATCGAGCGCAGCCATCCCCGCAGCACGTGCCTTCTTGGCAGAGACGCCGTCGAGCTCGAGTGGAAGCGAGACGTTCTCCACCGAGGTCAACCCGGCCAACAGGTTGTAGTCCTGGAACACATAGCCGATCGAGCGCCGTCGCATCCGGGCCTGGTCGTTGCGCGACATCTCCGAGAGAAGGGCTCCGCCGACGACCACCTCGCCACTGGTCGGTGCCTCCAGGCTCCCGGCAATGGTCAAGAGGGTGCTCTTGCCTGACCCGCTCGCCCCCATCACCGCCACCAACGAACCGGGGTCGACCCACAGGTCGATCTCGTGGAGGGCCTGGACCTCGGAGGCACCCTGGCCGTAGACCTTCGAGATCTTTCGCAGTTCGAGCATGCTCACGGACGCGCTCCTATTCTCCGTCGCAGCTTCGGCATCGGGAAGGACTCGGGTCGAGGGGGCTCGGACGCCGCACGCTTGATCCGACCGTCGGCGGCGTCGAGCCACCGGACGAGTGCGTCTAGGCGGAACAACTCAGCGTCGACGACCAGGGCGAACCCAAGGTCGAACTCAGCCTCGTCCTCTTTGAGACGGGTCCACTGCTGCATGAGCTCGATGAGGTAACGGCGGTGCACCTGGATCACCTCGTGGACGTCGGCGCCTGGCATTCGCACCGCTACCATGACCTTGATAACCAGCTCGTCGCGTGGGGGCGAGCTGAGATCGGGCGGCGTGCGGAGCCAATCGGTCAGCTCGGCATGGCCCTCGGGGGTGAGGTGGAAGCCCTTTTGAGGGCCTTCCTCGGCATCGTCTTCAGATTCGACCAGCCCGTCACGTTCGAGCCGTTGGAGCGTCGTGTACACCTGGCCGACATTCAGTGGCCAGACCTCTCCCGTCCGCGCTTCGAATTCCTGACGGAGCTGGAGACCGTACTTGGGACCTTCGCTCAGGAGGGCCAGCAGTGCGTAGCGCACACTCATGCGATCATCTGCATTGTGAGCATACCGGGTATGCTACGTCATAGTTCTACCGGTTGTCTAGTGGGTTCTCGGCACGTCATGAGGACCACGTCTTCGGCGGGCCGAGTGGCCTATCTTGTTGACGGTATAACCTCCTGACGGTATACTGATGCGATGCCCTGGGAGCTTCTCGTCACCGAGGAGTTCGAGCGGTGGTGGGACGCGCTCACCGAAGAGCACCAAGATGCGCTGACGGCGCGCATCGCCATGCTTCGAGACCACGGCCCCGCTCTCGGTCGCCCGACGGTCGACACCATCGCCGGAAGCCGGCTCGCCAACTTGAAGGAGCTGCGAGCCACGCTCGGCCGAGCGCACCTGCGTGTGCTGT
>JAKACA010000022.1 GCA_021796455.1 Actinomycetes bacterium | reverse complement strand
CCGAGCCGCCGCCGAGGCTCTGAGCGAAACGGCTCAGTCGAGCAGGTGGGCCCTTCACACCTGGGGTGCGAGCCAACTGCTAGCCGTCGCTCGTCGTCGTCACCGCGGCCTTCGCCGTCTTCGCGTCTGCCGAGCGAGTCACCGTGGCCTTCGTCTCTCTCTTCACCCCCGGCGAGTGGACTACCGCCACGGCCTTCCGGCGTGACGAGCTGTCGGTCGAGGGTGTCTGGGCCGCACCGTCGCTTCCCGCGGTGGAGATCTCGACGACGGCACGATCGGGCGAGATGGTCTGCGGCATGATGGCCGCGGTGCTAGGTGTGGGCGGAGTGACCGTTCTGCTGAGAGCGCGCGGCGGCATAGTCGGTGAGAGAGCGACAATCGGCTGCGCGCGAGGACCGACCAGGGACTGGGGGCGGGTCGCGGTGATCACGGCCGCTCGCGGAACCGGAAGGGCGCCACTCGTGCCGAGCTCCATGGACACGGCCGAGGCCACCACCACGGCGCTCACGACCACCCCGGCATAGACGAGCGGCGAGACGATCCGGCGCTTTGATCCACCCAATCTGCTCATGATCGTCTCTCCTTGCGGGTCGCTCTCTGACCGGTGCGTCCAGGAGATGGCTCCGGATGCCCATCGTAAAGCCTTTGGGGTCGCCGGCTCACCGCGCCGCCGTTGCAACCGGGTGCGCCCAGCGAAGCGGTGGCCACACGATCGCGTGGAAGTCGGTAGGGGCACCGCGGCCGATGCCGTAGACGGTGAGCCCGACGGCAGAGCACGCGGCAATGTCGAACACTCCGGCAGCATCGAGCAGCACGGTGCCCCTCATGGCCGCGGCCACAACGGCGGGATCGAGGGACTTGAACTCCTCGGCGGCCGTCGTGACCACAACAGCGTCGGAGCCAGTGACGGCGGCAGCCGCGGAGTGGGCCCAGTTTCCGGGAGCCTCAGCGGGGCTCGCGAGGGGATCGAAGCAGCGGACATCAGCTCCTGCCGCGATTAGCTGGCGGGCAATGTGTACGCCCGGAGAATCTCGCGTGTCGTCGGTGCCCGCCTTGAAAGCCAGTCCGAGCACGGCCACCTGCTTGCCGGCGAGAGAGCCGAGCACAAGCGCGAGCTTGGAGACGACAAACAGCCGGGCGTGGAGGTTCTCCTGCTCAGTCGCGTCTGCGAGGCGGGTCTGGGTGCCGAGCGTCTGGCCGACGGCGCGGAATCCGGCGACGTCCTTCGGCAGGCACGAGCCCCCGTAGCCCGGCCCCGGGCGTAGGAAGGCTGTCCCGATCCGGGCGTCGAGACCGACACCGGCGAGCACCGTGGTCGCGTCTGTGCCGAGCGCCTCGCAGAGGCGGGCGACCTCGTTGGCGAAGGAGATCTTGATCGCGAGGAAGGTGTTCGCGGCGTACTTCACCAACTCCGCGCCGCGCCGGTCGCAGTGCACCACCGTGCTTCCGGCTGGATAGAGGCTCGCGACAGTCTCGGCCACGTCGAGATACTCCGTACCGACTACGACCCGGTCGGGTGCGAGGAAGTCCTCGATGGCCCTGGACTCCCGGAGGAACTCGGGACTCGATGCCACGCGGACGACGACGCCCGGTGCCACAACCTCGGCGCATACGAGCTCGAGGGCTTCGCACGTGCCGGGGGGCACAGTGCTTTTCACCACCAAGATCAGATCCTTCGTCGCAGCGGCCGAGAGCTGGCGGGCTGCCGCCGCGAGGTGGCTCAAGTCCGGTTCCCCGCTCGACTGCGGTGGCGTCCCGACGCACAAGAGGGCGATCTCGGTGTCCAAGAGAGCTTGCTCCAGGTCAGCAAGGAACTCCAGACGACCTTGGTCTACGCCGGCGGCGACCAGATCTTCCAGTCCCGGCTCGTGGATCGGGATCTGGCCTTCTAACAGCTGGCCGAGGCGAGCCGGGTCGCTGTCGACGCAGCGGACTCGGTGGCCGAGGTGTGCGAGGCAGGCAGCGGCGGTCAGCCCGACGTAACCCGCTCCGACTACGCACACTCTGCGCGGGACGGCGCTCACTGTATCGATAGTGCCGACATGAACGGGAGTCATGGAAGTTCCTTCTCCTTGGGTCGTGGTCATCGAGGTGTCACGCCGGCGCGGTCTCCAGAGCGATCGGGCTTACTGGAGAGCGGGCCGCGCCGGTCGTGCTGTAAAGGGCGAAGTAGGCACTCTCGGTCCCCATGAGCTCTGAGTGGGTGCCTTGCTCGACGACCCGGCCGTGGGACAGGACCGTGATCCTGTCCGCGCGGTGTACAGCCTTCAGCTGGTGGCTGACCATGATCGTGGTACGGCCCTCACGGAGCCGATCGAGGGCGGTGAGCACCACCGACTCGGTCGTGGCGTCCAACCCGGTCGTAGGCTCGTCGAGGAGGAGCACGGGGGCGTCGCGCACCATGGCGCGCGCGATGGCCACGCACTGGCGCTGGCCGCCAGACAAAGCGTTGCCAGCCTCGCCGACCTCGGTGTCGTAGCCGTCCCGCAGTCCTGCGAGCACCTCGTGCACCCCGACGGACCGGGCCGCTGCGATGGCGACGGCCCGAGGCGCGCCCGGTGATCCGTAGGCGATGTTCTCCCAGACGGTCGGGCGCAGCAGCGCCATCTCCTGGGGGACGAGGGCAATGTGGCTGCGCAGCCAGGTGAGGTCGAGATCTCGCAGATCGATCCCGTCGAGGAGCACGGCGCCGGAGTCTGGATCAGCAAAGCGCGCCACGAGTCGCAAGAGCGTGCTCTTGCCCGATCCGGTCACTCCGACGAGGGCGTGCTGCTCCCCTGGGGCGATGGAGACCGCGACGTCGTCGAGAGCAACCCTCGATCCGTGATGGGCGAAGGACACGTGATCGAAGGCGATGGAGCCGGACACGGTGCGAGGGGTGCGGGCCTGAGAGCGTTGGGGCACGTGATCTTCGCAGGCGAGCATTTCCGAGACCCGCTCGGCCGAAGCCTGGCCGCGCCCCATCATGCCTGCAAGCTTGGCGAGCTGCCGTGCCGGACTGTACATGCCCCGGAAGTAGGCGCTGAAGACGAGGAGATCTCCGGCGGTCAGGTGGCCGCTCACGACCTGGCGTGCGCCAAAGAACATCACGAGTGCCGTCGCCAGAGTCATGATGACCGTCACGAGGGGCGTGAAGCGGGCCTGGAGCAGCACGGAGCGCCGGTTGGCCGTGAGGCCCGCCTGAGCCAAGTCGGCGTATCGGCCGGCCTCAGTGTCTTCAGCCCCGAAGGCCTGCACGACAGGCAGGGCGGCAAGGGTCTGCTGGGCAGCCGCGCTCGCCAAGCCCTCGTTGCGTCGTGCCGCGCGTTGCGCTGTCTTGATGGCAGCCAGGTAGTGGCGGACTACCCACCAGAGCCCCGGCAGAAGGGCGAGCGCGAGGAGGCTGAACCGCCAGTCCAGCACGAACATGATAACGACCATGCCGGTGACGGTGAGGGTGTTCTCCACTACGGTCGGCAGGACGTTGACGACGACGCTCTGCATCGCCTGCACGTCGCCGCCGAGCCGGGAGAGGAGATCCCCGAGCGGGCGGCTCTGGTGGAATCGGGTCGACTGGGCCTCGAGGTGGCGGAAGAGGCGGCAGCGCAGATCGTAGACCACCCGCTGGCCTGCCCCGGCCAGCAACGCGTTCGCGCCGTAGGCGGTCAGCCCGAGGAGCATGGCGATGACGACCATCGCCGCGCAGAGCACGTAGAGGCGCGCCGAGCGAGCCGTAGGAAGCCATGCGAGGACACTGGGAAGTCGGTGCCTGGTCAAGACGTTGTCGAAGATCAGCTTGAGCGGCAACGGGGCGATCCACTGCAGGACCGCTCGCAGCACGGAGCAGGCCACGCCACCGAGTATGGAAAGGCGTACCGGCCGGAGATCGAGGCCCCAGTCGAGGAACGCGATCCTGCTGCGGAGCCGTCGCGATCTCGGCGGTTTCATTATCTGGCTCGGGGAGCACCGAGCAACTGCGCGCGCTCCGCGCGCCCCGCGCGCCCCTCGCGCCCCGCGCGCCCCGCGCGCCCCTCGCGCCCCTCTCCGAAGGCTAGGGCGCGCGCGGCGACTGCTGTCCAGCCGAGGTGGCGGACCGCCCGGATCCGTGCCGAGGTGCCTAGATGGGCTCGAGATGTCGAGTCGAGGACCAGGCTCTCGATCGCGCTGGCGAGGCTGTCCGCATTCCCGGGTGCCACGAGCACGCCCGTCGAGCCGAGCAGCTCTCGAATCGGGGGAAAGTCCGACGCCACTACCGCTAGCCCCGCTGCCATCGCCTCGGCGACCTTCAGCGGGGAGAAGTAGAAGTCCTCAGCCGGAAGATATGGCGCGACGGAGATGTCCATCGCGGCGAGGTAGCGGGGAATCTCGGAGAAGGGGACCGAGCCCGTCAGCACCGGCGTCACCGACGCGGGCAAGGCACGCACCGCGAGCTCGGCTGCGGAGCGGCCGGGGCCGTCTCCCACGACAAGAAGTCCCAACGGATGCCGGCGCGATGCCCTCGCGACCGCGTCGAACAGGACTTCGATCCCGTGCCACGGCTTGAGGCTCCCGGCAAAACCCACCACCACCCGGCCCGCCAGTCCGAGCCGACGGCGGATGTCGCCACGGCGACTGGCCCACAGCGCAGGGTCCAGCCCATCGGTGTCGGCGCCGTTGGGAACAACGAGGGCCTCTGATGCTCCGCCGGCGAGAGCCCACTCGGCGAGCGGCTGCGATACCGCGAGCACGCGAGCTTCGCGCAAGGCGTCACGCTCCGCGCGCTCCGCTTCGGCCACCAGCTCCAGCCCGAAGTGGCGGAGCCGCTCGGAGCTCACCGGCGCGTTGATCTCCACGACGCGGCTTAGGCCCCGCGCTGCACAAACGGCACTGCCGCCGCCGGCGAACAGGCTCAGCCGCTCATGGACCCAGTCAGGCCTTCTCCTGTCGAGGTGTCGCCCGACCTGCTCGAAGAACGATGCAGCCGCGGCGACCCGTGAGCGGTCACCGCCGGCGCCACTGTGGACCTTGCCCACGTCGAGCGGAACGACGCGGACCGTGTCGGAGCCGGGCGCGCGCAGCGGTCCGACGACGTTGGCGGCATAGAGGACGACGTATGTGCCGGCCCGGGCCATGGCAGCACAGAGCGACTCGACGTGGACCGACGCCCCCTTCGTGCCCCCGACCGGTATGCCGGGATCTGGCAGGAGATAGGCCACGTACTGGCCGCCGCGCCTGGTCATCGTGCGGCCAGTGCCGGACTGGTCGGCGACGAGGTCGGTGACCGGTCCACCGCGGCAAGCAGTCTCTCGGCCACCGGCTCGATGCACACTCGGCGCGAGAGGTGCGTGACGACATGATCGCGCGCCTGGGTCCCGAGCCTGACCCGTAGCCCGGCATCGATGGCCAGCTCCGCCAGGGCTGCGGTCAGCGCCACGGCATCGCCTGGCGTGACCAACAGGCCGGTCGTCCCGTCGAAGACGACCTCGGGGATACCTGCTACCGCGCTCGCGGTTACCGCCACTCCGCTCGCCATCGCCTCCATAAGCGCGTTGGGGATGCCGTCGCGGTCGCCGTCGGGGGTGATGACGCTGGCCTGCACGAAGACGTCGGCCCACTGGTAGTGCGCCAGGATCTGCATCTGGGGAAGCGCACCGAGAAAGCTCACCTGCTCTGTAAGGCCGAGCTTCACAGCCAGGTCCGACAGCGCGGCGCGCTGAGGTCCGCCGCCGGCTATCCGGCACTCGAAGTCCACGCCTGCAGCGGCGAGTTGGGCCAGAGCCTCGAGCAGGACCGCCAGTCCCTTCTTCGGAACGAGCCGGCCGACGCTCAGCACACGAAGCGGCGCCGCGCAGGTGGCGAGGTCGACTCTTCGCGCGCCTGGGACGAAGCGATCGGTGTCGACCCCGTGCGGGGCGACGACGATCTTACCGCCCTGGGCACGCACCGCGGGATCGAGGTGGGATTCGACGGCTTGTCGCAGCACCTCGGCTGCACTCGATGAGCACACGAGGACGAACGAGGATGCCGCGACCTTGCGAGCCAGCATGTCGGGGCTCGAGAGGTACAGGTCTTTCGCGTGTGCGGAGAAGCTGAAAGGCATATCGGTGAGCAGGTGGACGAAGTGGGCGACGCTCGCCGGGCCGTGAGCAAAGGCCGCGTGGATGTGGTTGGCATCGGCGCGTTCGAGGTCGAGCGCGAGTGCCCCTGCCTCGAGGAAGTGCTTGAGAGTCGACATGTGGCGACGGGCCACGGCGATGTGCGCCACCACGGCGCACCATCGAAGTGGCCGGCGCCTTAACAACATGGCATGGGCTCGGAGGAACCGTAAGTAGTCGAGCGCAGAAGCCCACCGGCCCCGCCCGACATGGAGGTAGCCGACAGGGCTTGCCACCCGAGAGACGTCGGGTTGGATCACCGACTCGCCGGGATCCCCGATGGCGAAGAGCCTCAAGGGCACACCCGCCGCCTCGAGGCCGAGGATCTCATCCAGGATGAAGGTCTCGGACAGGCGCGGGAAGCGCTTGGCGAGGTATCCCACTGTTGCCCCAGGTCTGAGCGGTGCAGCAGACGCGAGCGTCATGCCGAGATCCTCGAGGGGACCTCGCGCCCAGGACCAAGATGGATCAGTCGTTCCCCGCTCACCGTGCGCTTCAAGAAATGGACCACCTGCTGCGCGCCGTTGCAATCCAGCTCGTCACGTACGCCTCCAGGGGTCCCGATCGCTTCGCGGACGCGTTCCGCCACCGCAGGGATCAGGGTCTCCGGGGCTGCCTCGATGACGTGGACGAGACCTCGCGCGGCAAAGGCGCGGGCCCGCAGCAGCTGTTCGCGGCGGGGCCATACGCGAGGCACGACGACGATAGGGATCCCCAGGTTGATGAGCTCGCAAAGCGAGTTGTAGCCGCCGCGGGTGACTACGCAGTCTGCCCCCAGAGCGACCGCTGCCAGGTCGGCGACATGCTCTACGACGGCTGTGCCCGAGAGTCCGGCCGTCGCCTCGGCAAGGATCTGGCGGTCCGCTGCAGGCATGAGCGGACCAGTGCAAAGGACCGACTGGAGGCCCCGCGCGGCGGCAGCGTGGGCAGTGGCTACGAGCACCTCGACTCCGTCACCGCCACCTCCGACGGTACCGAGCAGGTACCGGCCGTCACCGGTCAGCTCGGCGGGCCTCACCGGCGCCGGGGGTCGGTTCGCCGTGACATAGCCGCAGTACTCGATGCACGATGCGACCGGCTCGGGGATGTCGTAGGCCAGGGCCAGGTCGAATACGTCGCGGTCTCCATAGACGACGACCCCGTCGTACACCGATTCAAGGATCTCGTAGATCCCTTCTGCCTTCCACGTCGCCTTTACGCGTGCCGGATCATCGAGTATGTCCCGGAGCCCGAGGATCACCTTTGTCTCCGGGCTGTGCAACCGCAGGGTGTCGAAGACGGGTAGAAGCTCTGCCTTCATGCCCTGCGGGGCATGGTCGACCAGCAGGGCGTCCGGCTGCCAGCGGGCGACAACGTCGGACAGGACCGCGCTGCGGGCGCGGCTGACGAGCGAGAGGCTGAGGTTCCTCTCGCTGGACCGGTACTCGTCGACTCCGGTCTTGACGACTGGTGGAAGTTGGACGCAGACAAGGCCGGGTGGCCGGGCAACCCGGTCAAGGACAGGGGATCCGGAGGCCAGAACCACGCGGATGCCTCCGGAGCTGTCGAGTAGCCGCCGGGCAATGGCGAGGTTACGGCGGAGGTGGCCGAGGCCGTAGGTGTCGTGGGAGTACAGAAGGATGCGCGTGAGATTGCGGGGGTAGCTCATGCCGAGCGTGCCTCCGTGGCCTCGAGGCGGTCCCGCACCCAGGCGACCTCCCTCTCGAAACCCACCTCGAGCGGCACCTCGGCGACGAAGCCGAGGAGCGAGCGCGCCCGGCTGAGGTCCGCGGCTGTGACGCGGACGTCGCCACGGGCGAAGGGCTCGATGTTCACGTCCAGCTCGTGCGCCGTGAAGCTCCGGAGAAGATCCAGGACATCGAGGAGGCTGACGCTGCTGCCTCCACCGACGTTGATAGCGATGCCCGAGACCGGTGCGTCGGCCGCCGCGATAGTTGCCGCCACGATGTCGGTGACGTAGGTGAAGTCACGGCGCTGGGAGCCGTCGCCGAGAAGGGTGATGGGCTGGCGCCTGAGCGCGGCTTCTGCGAATATCCGCAGGCCCATGTCCGGCCGCTGCCCTGGCCCGTAGACGGTGAAATAGCGAAGTGCCACCGTCTCCAAGCCCTGTGTCGCCGCCGCCAGGCAGCAACGCTCGGCTTCGAGCTTGCTGCGACCGTAGGGGGAGATCGGCGCGGGATGCGCGTCCTCCCGAAATGGGGCTTCACCGTCGCCGTACACCGAGGAGGACGAGGCGTAGACGAGCCGGCGAACCCCGGCGGCTCGGCTGGCAGACACTACGAGCTCGGTGGCAGTGACGTTGTCGTGGATATAGCGGTCCTCGAGAGAGAAGCTCGCCCGCACGCCCGCACGCCCTGCCAGGTGGAACACGACTTCAACGCCGTCCATGATCGGCATCAGGTCCAGTTCGACCAGGTCACCTTGGATGAGTGAGACTCCCGCGAGCTGGCTCAGCTGGGCAGCGCGCAGCCTCTTCTCGGCTGGGTCGTAGCTGTCGGTGAAGGCATCGACGCCGATCACGGACCAGCCCAGTCGAGCGAGTTGCTGGCACAGCTGCGAGCCGATGAAGCCGGCGGCACCGGTCACCACGCAGCGGCGGAAACGACCTGTGGTCGCAGGATGGCAACAGCTGGCAGGCTCCATGGTCCTTCTTCCCTCCCTAAGGGCGAGTCCGCCAGATGCGACGGAGCACCGACCGGTGCCGGCCGGACAGCTACGATCCTGAGCTTCAGACATGAATGCCACGTGAGCCGTGAGTGAGACTTCTCTCATGAGGACTCTGACCGCCTTGCTCTTGCTGGTCGGAGCGGGGGCGATCGGCACGTCGGCCAGCGCGCGCCCGTCCACGCCGCTGCCTCCGTCAGCCCCCTGCAGCAATGCAACGGTGCTCTCGTCGTGGCCGCTCGCCAGGCTCGCCAACCAGACGATCGTCGTGCCTGCTCAGGAGACACAGCTCGCAAGCCTCGTACCGGCAGCCCGTGCCGGCTACGGCGGGGTCATACTCTTCGGCACCTCGGCGCCAAGCGGCATCGCCTTGCAGCTCGAGAGGCTGCGAGGCGATGTACCCGGCAGGGCTGGACTGCTGGTCATGACCGACGAGGAAGGCGGCGGCGTCCAGCGCATGGCGAACCTTGTCGGGTCCATTCCGTGGGCCGCCCGGATGGGAGCGACCATGACGCCTGCCGAGATAGGGGCACTTGCCCGCAAGGTCGGCGCCAAGATGGCTCGCTACGGCGTCAACGTCGACCTCGCCCCGGTTCTCGACGTCGACGGCCGGGCGGTCGCACCGGGGCCCCAGGATCCGGATGGGTTTCGTTCCTTCAGTGGCAACCTGAAAAAGGTCGAAGCCGATGGCGTTGCCTTTGCTCGGGGCCTGATGGCGGCGCACGTGACACCAGTCGTCAAGCACTTTCCGGGACTTGGCGGCGCGACCGGCAACACTGACGACGGGCCGGTCGACACACTCCCCTGGCGCAGACTGGAGTCCGGGGCGCTCCCGGCATTCGCGGCGGCCGTCAAGGCAGGGATTCCGGCAGTGATGGTGTCAAATGCGATCGTTCCGGGCCTGACGAGCGGGATGCCCGCGAGCCTCTCTTCCAAGGTGGCCACCGGCGAGCTGAGGGACAAGCTCGGTTTTAAGGGGCTGATCATCACGGACTCCCTGTCCGCCATGGCAATCTCGGGTGCTCCTCTTTCGCTCACGGTGCCCGAGGCATCTCTCAGAGCCCTGGAGGCGGGGGCCGACATGGTGCTCTTCGGCCCCGCCTCGAGCACCCGGAACGCGCTGGCCCTAGCCGGCGACATCGCGAGAGCGGTCACTGCGGGCGTGTCGTCAGGCAAGCTCTCGCGGCCTCTGCTCGTGGCAGATGCCGGCCGGGTGATGACCGCCAAGGGCATCGACCTCTGTCCCACCCGATGAGCGTCAGGCCGTCGTCTGGGCCCGGATAGCAGACATGAGGGCAGCTGTCGTGCCCGACATCTGGCGGTTGCGGGGGTAGCAGAGTGCCAGCTGCCTAGGACCGAGGAGCAACTCCTTTGGTGAGAGCCACGTAAGAGCTGGGTCGATGGCGCGGCGCGCGGCGAGGCGGCCGATGCACGCGTGACCGAGGCCCGCCGCGACCAGCCGCTGGAGAGCGAGGTTGTCGTCGGTGCGGTAGACGATTCGTGGAGCTATGTTGAGGCGCGACCACGCTTCCTCCAAGTCGGTCTGGACTTGCCACCGCCTGTTCCAGGCGACGACGTCCTGACCGTCGAGCACGTCGAAGCTCGGCTTTTCGATCTCGGCGATCTGACTGTCCCGCCGAGTAAGTATCACCCACGAGTCATCGAGAAGCGGGATCGACTCGACACGGTCGTCCGGTCCGGGGTTGTGGGCGAAGCCGAGCTCGAGGCGTCCGCGGCTCAGTGCGGAGGCGACGGCCTCGAAGCTGTCGTACTCCCAGAGCGCTACCTCGACGCCCGGGTGGTCCTCGCGAAACACCCGCAAGGCAGCGGGCATGACCTCCGCGGCAGTCGTCTGTGAACCTCCTACGCGCACGCGCGCCATCTGTCCACGCTCGGCTTCCTCGGCATCGGCCGCGATCGCCTCGACCTCGGCGAGAGCCCGGCGCGCGCGCCGGCACACCGCTTCTCCTGCCGGAGTGAGCCTCACCTGCCCACGCCCGCCTGGGCGGGTGAACAACGAGTGCCGGAGCGCTGCCTCGATAGTGGCGACCTGGTGCGAGAGCGCCGACTGGGTGTAGCCGAGATCCTGCGCAGCTCGCCGGAAGGAGCCGAGCTCCGCGACAGCGAGCACGGCCTTCAGTTCCCGCAGGCCCACACCGGCTGCGATCGAATAGGACGATCGTTCGTCTCTCATATATGCATTTTAGACCTGTAGATGTCATATTAAAGTGCAGTTACGGGTCGAGAGCGAGCGGGAGCCACGCAGGTCACGACTACGGCGGTCGCGCCCTTAAAGGGGCGGCGCGCTACCGTCGATAGGCGTGGGTTCCCCGCTCGTTCCTGCAACAGACCGTGCCGAGACTGCGGCTCTGAGCAGCACGGGTGCCGAGGCGCGCCGACCCCTGGTCAGCGTAGGCGTGCCGACCCTCAACGAGGACCGTCACATCTCTGCCTGCCTCGACGCCATCGTCGCCCAGGGCTACCCGGGCCTCTTGGAGGTGCTCGTCGCCGACGGCGGCTCGACCGACAGGACTCGAGAGATCGTTCTCGGCTATGGCGACGACAGGATCCGGCTCCTCGATAACCCTCGCCGCATCCGCCCGGCGGGGCTAAATGTCGCGATCGGGGCTGCCACCGGAGAGGTGTTCGTGCGCGTGGACGCCCGCACGAAGATCGCGCCTGACTACGTGGAACGGTGTGTCGGGGCGCTCGAGAGGACCAATGCGGCGATCGTCGGAGGGCCGATGCGCTATTGCGCGTCGAATGCTCGCGAGCGCGGCATCTCCAAGGCGATGACATCGCGGCTCGGCGCCGGCCCGGCGGCCTTCCGTCGCGAGGGCGGCGGGGGGCGTTTCGTCGACACCGTCTATCTCGGTGCCTACCGCTTGGACAAAGTCCGGGCGCTCGGCGGCTACGACGAGCTCTTCGGCGGGAACGAAGACGCCGAGCTGGCATATCGGGCTCAGAGCGTCGGCGGTGTGTACCTCGATCCCGCGATCGTCTCCACCTACGCCGTGCGCGAGGGATATCGGCCGCTTTGGCGACAGTTCCGCCGGTACGGGACGAACCGGGCGGTCACGATCCGCAAGCACCCGCGCTCTCTCTCGGCCCGCCAGCTGGCAGTGCCGGCGCTCGTCGCCGGCTTGGCCAGCCCGTGGCGGCGTCCGGTCGCGGTCGCCTACCTGGCCGTCGTGGCCGGAAGGGCACTTCTCGAGGCGGTGCAGGAGGGTCCGACGGAGGCAATGATCATGGCGGGGGCGCTGCCGACGATGCATGGCGCGTGGGCGGCGGGTTTCTTCGAAGGGATCGTGAGAGGAGTGAATCACCCGGATCCAGCTTCGCCCATGGCAAGCTGAGGCAATGGAGCTCGCGGCCGCCGATGCACCGATCGAGGACCGCTCCGGTCCGGCGCCGCTCACGCGCCCGTCGCGGCCGGTTCTTCCGCCTTCCGCCGTTGCCTACGGGCTCGCCGCCGCGGCCGCCGCCGCGCTGCTGCCCACGGTGTTCTCGCCGTCGCTCTTCTCCCTCACCTTCACGCCAAAACTTGCACTCCTGCTCGTAGTCGCTGCTCTCGGCGCCGTTCCGCTCTTCCGCTTGGCGAGGTCGTCTGGTGCGTCGTTCGCAGCGCGCGGCGCGGTCGCATTCCTCGTCGTCGGCCTGCTGTCGGCCCTGTTGTCTTCAGCGCTCGACGTCAGCTTCTTCGGCCTTTACGACTGGGGGACAGGCTGGCTGTTCTGGTTCGGTTGCGTGGGAGCATTCGCGCTCGGTGCCTATCTCCGACCCGCGCAGCTGAACTGGCTGCTGGGCGGCATCGTGTTTGCCGGCGCGGTCAGCTCGGTGGTCGCTGTGTACCAGGTGCTCGCCAAGCCACTCGGCACTCTCGGCCTCTTCGACGGCGCGCAGGCCGATGCGATGCTCGGCAACCCGATCCATCTCGAAGCCTTGCTCCTCGGCTGCCTCGCACTGATCGCAGCTCGTGCCTGTGTGGACCGCAACCGCATGCTGTGGTGGCCTCTCGTACTCCTCGTCACTGTGGCGCTCGAGTTCACCTTCGAGCGCCTTGCCGTAGTGGTGATCATCGTGATCATGGCCGTGGCTCTCGCCGTCTACGGCCTTCGCCGCGCGGCTCCCTTCGTCCTCCTCAGTGCGGCTGGATACGCCCTGGCATACATCTCTGTCGGTTCGGGACTCGGGGCGCGGATCGCGTCGAGCAACTCGACCACGACCTACGGCACCCGCTTCAGCATCTGGAAGCTTGCGCTTGCCTCCGTGGCTCACCACCCCTTCCTGGGTGTCGGCCCTGGAGACGTGGTCTCGGCCATCGCCCCGCACATCGGCGTTACCTTTGCCGCCCACCTCGGCGCGGGAACCCTGCCCGCCGACTCGCACAATTTCGTGATCGAAGTGCTCGCGACGACGGGAATTCTGGGCCTTGCCGCCTTCGTCGCCTGGGTGGGCGGTGCGGCCCTCGTAGCTCGGGGCCCGTTTCTCGCCTGTGCCGTCGCGATCCTTGCCGTCGAGCTCGTGGAGCCGCTCAACGTCGGTGTCACACCTATCGCGATGATGGCCCTCGGAGCTGCGACGGTGTCGATAGCGGGTCAGCCGGTCGGGCTGGCAGCACTGCGACAGTGGTGGGCTCGGTGGAGGGCCTCTCTGGCCGGCCATGGCTCCGCGGCGGCGGACGCCGGCGGGCCCGAGATCTACGACGATGCCGGGGTCTCGCCCGCTGTAGCACAGCGAGCCGGCCGCAGGCTTGGTGCCTCCGCGGTGGTGACCACGGTGCTGTTGGCAGCTTCACTGTTCGTCGCGGTGACGATGCTCATCGGCGACCACTACATGCTCACCACCTACAATGACATCTCTCAGGCACCAAAGATCGCGACGGCCAAGGACGCCAACCGGCTGCTTCCCTACTGGGCCGAGTCGGCGGCCGCCGTGAGCGAGGCATACGCCTGGGCGGCGGACTTCAACAACAGCGGCCCTGCGCCTCTCAAGGAGGCCATCTCCTGGGATCTGACGGCGGAGCGCCGCTTCCCGGGAGACCCGATCCTGCCCGCCGACATCGGAGCCATGGAGCTCCGCCTCGGTGACCGCGCGGCTGCCCGGGCAGAGGACCTGCGCTCGATCGCGCTCGATCCATGGACCTTCCTCTCGCTCGAGGGACTCGGCACCATCGCGAAACAACAGGGCCAGTGGCGCACGAGTCTCGGTTGGTACGAGAAGGCGCTGTTAGTCGCGCCGCCGGCGAACAACTTGAGGCAGCTCATCGCGTCCGACGAGGCGCACCTTCGAGCGGGCTGACTTCTCCTTGTCCGAATTGGGTCGGGTCAGCCTGGCGGAGTCGTGCCGGGTCAGCCTGGCGGAGTCGTGCCGGGTCAGCCTGGCGGAGTCGTGCCGGGTCAGCCTGGCGGACGGGGCGGCTTGTCGCTCGGTTGTGGCCACCGGGGCTCGGCCGGCGGAGGCGGCGGCGGAGGAGGTCCAGGCTGCCACCCAGGCGGAGGCGCTCCCGGAGGCGCGTAGGGCCACCCAGGCGGAGGCGGCGGCGGAGGTCCAGGCTGCCACCCAGGCGGAGGCGCTCCCGGCGGCGCGTAGGGCCACCCAGGCGGAGGCGGCGGCGGAGGTCCAGGCTGCCACCCAGGCGGAGGCGCTCCCGGAGGCGCGTAGGGCCACCCAGGCGGAGGCGCTCCCGGCGGCGCTCCCCAGGGACCGCCACCTAGATTTGCCATCTGCTTCTTGGCCCGGGAGCGCTTCACGAGCCCGACGACGAGCAGTATGAAGCCGGTCAGAGCCGCAAGCAGGCTCACCAGCGCGCCGACGACCCATCCGAGGTTCTGCGATGCGGTCGTCGTGAACGACGGCGCCACCACGAGGCTCGTGCCGGGCGTACGAACCGTGATCGTGTAGGTTCCTTCATGGTTCGCCGCGAAACCCACCTGTCCCGAGAACTCCACGCCGTTCCGGGAGATCGATTCTGTCGTGCTCTCGAGTGTCAGCGGCACGCTCTCGCCGCCAGGGCCGCTGACAGAGATGGCGCCGGTCCCGGTGCTTAGGAGGTCGGTGCCGGACTCGACGTACAACAGGTAGGTGCCGGTCCGGCAGGAGACCTGCTCGCTCCCCGGCGACGTCAGCACCGATGCGCCGGACACGGTGTTGACCAGGACTTCCCCTAACACCACGAAGGACGCGATAGCCGCGATGACCCCGACCACCAGCAGAGGGATCGATAGCTTGAGCGGCGGTCCCGGCGGCCCCGGTGGTCGCCCGGGTGAGCTCGCGCTCAGCCGTCCGCTCCTTCTGACTCGACCGGTGTCGCGCTAGCGCCTGGAAGCGGCACAGCTTCGTAGGACCACAGCTCGCTGTGGGTTGCGAGGGGCATGCCGCCCGACGGCGCGCCGGCACCTCGGTGGCCCTGTGCGAATGCCGGCGAGCTCGTCCAGGCGACGAAAGCAGCCTCGTCGCGCCAGCGTGTCATCACGAGCCAGGTGTGGCGGTCGTCGGTGGGGCGTAGAAGCTCGAAACCCTCGAATCCATCTGCAGAGTCCACCGCCCCGGCACGAGCGGTGAAGCGCCGGGCCAGCTCGTCGCCGGAGGTTGGGTCTACCTCGATCGCGTTGACCTTGATGACTGTCATTCTCCCATCATGGCCGACGTCGGTGAGGGACTGCTGCCGGGGCCCCCCTCGGAGCCCGAGCTCGCGGCAAGCCAGTGAGCAGGGAGCTGCATCCCAGCGGGCGCAGCAAAGCGGTGGTGGCGGACCGGCGCACGGCTCGTCCTGCTCGAACGGTACCGTACAAGGCAAGCCTGGAGGTGGCACCAATGCCTGCGATCACCCTAGAGGACCTGAGCCCGTTGCCGCAGATTGCGACGCCGCCGGTTACGGGCTTGCAGAGGAGCGTGCGGTCGGTGACGACCGCACCGAAGGGCTTTGAGGGCGAAGGGTTCCCCGTGCGGCGCGCTTTCGCCGGTGTCGACCTCGCCGCCCTGGATCCGTTCGTTCACCTCGACCAGATGGGCGAGGTCGACTACGCACCGGGAGAGCCCAAAGGTACCCCCTGGCACCCTCACCGCGGATTTGAGACCGTCACCTACATGATCGACGGGATCATGCAGCATTCCGACTCGACGGGCGGCGGGGGCGTGATCCGCGATGGCGGCACACAGTGGATGACGGCCGGTAAGGGCATCCTTCATATAGAGACTCCACCGGAGGACCTCGTGGCTGCGGGAGGCTGGTTCCACGGGCTGCAGCTCTGGGTCAACTTGCCGCGGGCCAAGAAGTGGATCGATCCTCAGTACCAGGATCTCGACGGTGACCGTGTCGCTCTCGTGAGGTCCGCAGATGGTGGCGCTCTGCTCCGTGTCATCGCGGGCAGCCTTGGCGGTCATAACGGCCCGGGCTCGACCCATACGCCGATGACGATGGTGCACGCCACGCTGGCACCGGGCGCGAGGGTGACAGTTCCCTGGCCGGCAGAGTTCAATGCCTTGCTCTACGTGCTGGGTGGCCGAGGCGCAGTTGGTTCCGACCGCAGGCCCGTCGAGACCGGTCAGCTCACGGTGTTCGGCCCCGGCGACTTCTTCACCGTCGAGGCGTCGCAGCAACAGGACTCGCGCACCGCGTCGCTCGAGCTCGTGCTCCTCGGTGGCGAGCCCATCCGCGAGCCGGTTGCCTGGTACGGCCCTTTCGTCATGTCCACGAAGGCGGAGATCCAGCAGGCGTTCGACGACTACCAAGCCGGTCGGCTCGGGACCGTGCCGGCGACCCACACGGCCCCGCGACCCAGCATGCGGGAGCGGCCGGCTCGGTCTAGGTCGAACTGAGTGCGGGGAGCGACGCAAGAGGTCGGTTTTGGTGACTCCGGGCACACAGTTCTCCTGTCCCGGCTCGGTCTAGGTCGAACTGAGTGCGGGGAGCGACGCAAGAGGTCGGTTTTGGTGACTCCGGGCACACAGTTCTCCTGTCCCGGCTCGGTCTCATCACAAACACGCAGTCCTTTTGCGAGGCTGGCCCGTATTCCCTCCGGGTGATCCCGGCGTGCCGGGAACGTGCCGGGAGCATGCCGGTGGCGCGTCGATGGCGTGCGGGGAGCACGCCGGGAGCACGGCGGGAGCACGCGGGACTGAACAGGAAGGAGAGACTTGTCTCGAAACGCCACGGACCTCCAGGTCTCAGCCCGAACCCGCCGGCGTCCCCACCAGCGCCTCTACCTCCCCTCCTTCGTGCTTGCCGCCGTCACAGCGTGGTTCGTGTGGGAGGGAGTGACCACCTTGCAGCGCTATGGGGAGCTTGGCAGTGCCTTGGCGGGCGCCCGCGCCGAACTGGCTGGCCCGCTCGTCCTCGTCTTCGTGGCCGTTGCTCTCGGCTGCGAGCGGCTCTGGCCCGCCGAGCGTCGCCGTCTCCTCGCTAAAGGGCACCTACAAGACGCTCTCTACCTCGCGCTCTTCGTCGGAGTCATGATCCCGCTCATCACGCTCCTCGGCGTGGCCTCGGCCCATCTCCTTGTCGCCCATGTCGCGTGGCTCGAAGCTCCCTGGACGAAAAGCTGGCCGCGATGGCTCCTGGTAGGTGTCACTCTCGTCGCCATGGACGGCTGCAACTGGCTGACGCACTGGGCTGACCACCGCTATGCAGCCCTGTGGAGGGTGCACGCGATCCATCACAGCCAGGAGGAGGTGAGCATCCTCACGACGTTTCGTACTCACCCGCTCGTCCACACAGCCAGCTTTGTCGCTGCTGCCGTGCCGGTGATAGCGCTCATGGGCGCCCGACCGATCGCCCCGGTACTGATCACGGTCTATCTCTGCCTTGGCGCTCTCCCACATGCCAACGTGCCATGGACATTCGGGCCGCTCGGCAAGGTCGTCGTGAGTCCTGCATACCACCGGATCCACCACAGGGCCGACGGTCGAAACGACATCAATCTCGCCATAGTCCTACCCATCTGGGACATCCTTGCGCGCCGGGCGGTGTTCCCAGAGCGAGGCGCTACGCCCTGTCGCACCGGGCTTGCCGGCCGGCCGATCCCCGTGGAGCAAGATGCGGTGCCGCTTCGCTTGCCGCTGCTCCTGCTCGTGCAGCTCGCCGAGCCGTTCGCTCCCGCAGGCACGACTAGCCGCGAGACGTACGACCAGACCCGGTGGGGAGCGCCGGCACGAGGATGACGCTCGCGCACGGCGCTCAATCACATCCTTGGGCTTCTTGGTCAGCAGTGGGCGATCAGCCTGGTCTTGGACAAAGCGCCGAGCGTCGCGCTCGGAGGTACTGCGACCTTGAGCCAGCGGGCACCGCTCCAGTGGAACGCGAAGGCGAACGAGCTCGACGCGCAGATCTTGCCAACCCAAGCCGAGCCGATCACCCAAGCGCTTCGCGGGGAGGCCGCCGCGGCTGCTTCCAAGCCGGGGGAGTGTCCCGGGAGCGCGAGCGGCACAGGGGCTCCCGTGACACCGTTGAAGCGTGACAGCGGGTGTGTGCTCTGACTCGTTACCCAGGCACTTTGCGCTCCGAAGGGTGCGATCGCGGACGCGTAGATAGGGGTGCGGTCGCCCTGGACGATCCAGCGGGTGCCGTTGAACCTGGCCACCACGCTGTCCGCGAGCCACACGTTCGCCGGCGACTCCACAGCGAGGGACCTGGGCGAAATGCCAAGGACACCAGGTATCGCCAGCTTTCGCCACGTCCCGTTGTACTCGAGTGCGAAGGGTGCTGTGCACGTGCCCCGCTGCGGCGAGCACGTACCGGCAGTCACCCAGACGTTGGTCGCAGAGGACGCAGCCAAACCGACCACGTAGGCCTTTGCCAGCAGTGGGGGCGTGACCTGTGCCCAAGCAGTCCCGTTGAATTGCACGAGGGTCGTCTGGCAACCAGTCCCGGAGCAGGATTGGGCTATGGCCCAGATGTCGTGGGCGTTGATGAGTGCTGTCTGCGTAAGCGAGTACCCGGCATTCACGAGAGCAGGTGGGAGAGTCATGGCAAGCTTCTGCCACGAAGCCCCGTTCCAGATCAGGAAGTAGGTTGAGCCCGATCCGCCGGTCGAGTAACTGGTCCCCTCGACCCAGACGTCACGGGCTGACAGCGCGAAGACCGATGTGAAACTGGCGCCAGCGGAATCCGGCACACCCTTGAGCTGAGTCCACGCGCCGCCGCTCGAGGTCCAGACGACGCCGGATTGTGACCTGGATGTGTAGTCGGTGCCAACGGCCCATGCTGTATTGGTCCCTGGGGCTACCGACATCCCGGACATGTACGGCGCGGAGACGGTTGCCCTCGTCGCCCTATAGGAGGCGGCCGCTGTCGTCGACGCACCCACTGACGCGACGATCGAGGCCGCAGTGACCGTTGCAATCGCGCCGGCCCGGGCACGGCTGAGCAAACGCGGCCGGATCGGTGACTCTGTCATTCGTGCCCCCCTTGGCTGGCAGATCTGGATTCTCAACTCGCAACGATGGTTCCAACCATACACGGCGCCATTGTCCCGTCGTCCAACTAGTTACCGGCGAGCCACCGTTGCACCAGAGGAGTGAGGGATCTGGTCAGCTCGCGCCCGGTCCGTTCCGGAGCGTGACTGGGCGGACCAAGTCGGCGACACTTGCCACCGTTGCGAAAAGCCCGATGGTGCCACCGAGCACGCACACGCCGGCCCAGCCGAACGTGGCGTACAGGAAGGAAGCCATGGCCGAGCCGGCGGCGCCTCCGACGAAGTAGCAGACCATGTAGCTCGCGTTTACGCGGCTGCGCGCGGCCGGCTCGAGCCGGTAGATCAGGCTCTGGTTCGTGATGTGCAGTCCCTGCCCGCCGATGTCGAGGATCACGATGCCGACGATCAGCAGAGGAATCGAGTACCGGCCTTCGAAAGTGGGCCAGAACGCGCTGGCGAGAGCGACTGAGAACACGATCGTCGTGATTCCCGTCAACCCGCGGTCGGCGAGGCGCCCAGCCACGTTGGCGCAGAGGGCACCTGCCGCGCCGACGAGACCGAAGAGTCCGATGACAGAGTCGGACTCGTGAAAAGGTGGGCCTGAGAGCATGAAGGCCGCAGTGGTCCAGAACACGGAGAACGCAGCAAAGCTGAGCGCTCCGAACAGGGCACGACGCCGTAGCAGAGGTTCGGCGATAAACAGCGAGAATGTCGAGACCAGGAGCTCCCGGTACGCCAGCTTCGGTCGAGGAGCCTCGGTGGGCAGCCGACGGGCCAGCGCCACCGCCACCGCGAGCGTCCCCAACGCGGCTACGGCGAAGACGTATCGCCAGCCGGCCAGACCGGCGATGACGCCGGAGACCGTGCGCGCCAGCAGGATCCCGAGAAGAAGTCCTGTCATCACAGTGCCGACGACTCGTCCTCGCGCGGCGTCGGAAGCAAGTCCCGCAGCCAGGGGAACGAGCATCTGCGCTGCCACCGATCCGAGGCCGATCACGAGAGCGACCACGTCCAGTAGCTCCATCGTCGGGGCCAGTCCGGCCGCGACGAGTGCAGCCGATGTCACTACCAGCGCAGCCGGGACGAGCAGCCGTCGCGAGACGAGGTCACCGAGCGGCACGAGGAGAGCGAGGCCGACGGCGTACCCGATCTGGGAGAAGGTCACCATCAGTCCAGTGGCACCTGCACCCACATGGAAGGTCCGGGCGATCGTGGAGAGAAGTGGCTGCGCGTAGTAGAGGTTCGCGACAGAAGCTCCGCACGCGGCGGCGAGCATCCAGGTGAGAGCGGCAGATATGCCTCTCGGATTCCGGGCTGCCGCTTCGTGCTCCTCCCGGAGCGGAGCGACCTTCTCGCCGGCCGTGCCGGGTTCGCGCCCGTGCTCCTCTGCGCCGGTCACAAGGGTGAGAAGCTACGAGACCCCGGAACGTTCGTGGAGAAGGACGAAGCTCAACAGGTCACGGATTACCCTGGCCGTCATGCCCCAGATGACCTCGTCTGCGAGGGCCTTTTGGTGAGCGAAGAAACAAAGCGAGCGCGAGCCGGATCCTTGCACGTGCCACTCCTCTTCCCAGTAGCTGTCTTCACCGGCAAGATCGGACAGGGCTACCTCGATGATGGCGTCGACTTCGCCAGGACAGGCTCGAAACGACGGTTCGCCGGCAAGGACGCCCACGTAAGGCACTACGCTCTCACTTTGACGGGAGCGGCTCACCGCGGGCAGGCGCCCGAGCATCGACACCGTCTCTGGTCGCAAGCCCACCTCCTCCTCGGCCTCGCGAAGCGCCGCGGCGGCCGCATTCTCGCCCGGCTCGAGCCGACCGCCGGGAAAGGCCAGATCTCCCGGGTTGCTAGCCATCGACAGTGGCCGCCTGATCAAGGCAGTCAGGGCGTCACCATCTCGTTCGAAGAGGGTAACGAGGATGGCTGCCTGCGGTCGTGGCTCCGGCTCGCGAGACACTGGTAGGAGGAGCTCGCTCAGGTCGGCAACGGCACGGTCCAGCCCGATGGAGCGACGCTCGCAGATCGGCAGGCCCGACCAAGGCGCCGGGCTCCCCGCCGAGGCCGAAGCCGGTCTCGGGATGCGCTGGCGGAATGGCCGGTTCCAAGGCTCGATGACGGGTGAGGAAGCCTCGGGAGTAGCCGGAGCGGCCATCTCTCGATCGCCTTTCATCGCGCTACTCTACCGTCTGGCCCCCTGCGTCCACGTGGCCCCTGCGTCCACGTGGCCCCTGCGTCCACGTGGCCAGCCGATGCCGCCTCTCAGAGCCAGGCGACCCAGCCGGTAAAGCCGTCGACGGCTGCCACCAGGTCGTCGGCACCCTCCCAGTCGGCAAGCTCGCAGCCGGCCACGGCGGGCACACCGAGCGACCTGGCGACGTCGAAGAGGTGTGCAGCAGCACTCCCGCGAGCCGCGACCAAGCCTGCGGCCCTCCACAAGAGCGGAGCAAAACCGGGCTCGGGCGCGGGAACATAGAGGACGCGACGCTGGAGCGATCCTGAGAGTCGCCGCGGGGCCGGGAGGTGCAGCACGCGGCCCGCGCCTTCGCCTTCAGAGGCTGGCTGACCCGCAGCCGACATGCCGTTTGCCCATACGCTCTCGAAAAGAAACCCGTGCCACGGATCTGGGACCAAGGGCTGGTGCCCTGTTGCTGCCGCGCCTGCGGGGTTGGCAAGGTAATCCTGCAGCTTGGCCAGGCTGAGGCGCCAGACGTCCGCCGGATCCGCCAGGGCTCCACTGCCGGCCAGTCGTGCGCCGAAGCTCTCCACTGCCGCGATCAGCCGGAGGCCGTCGGACCAGTCGACCGGTTCGAGATTCGCCAGCCTGGCCAGGGCTGCGGGATGGAGACGGGTCCGCAGTGCCTCCAGCACATCATGGGCTTCGGCCAGGGCAGCCGCCGGTGCCGTTCCCCACGCCACGGCGGCAAGGTGGTCGGCGACAAAGCGAAGACGAGGAAGGCTCGCGAGGTCGTCGGACCAGAGTCCAGGAGCCTGCCTGCTCACGGGCCTGGCCGGCGCGAACCCCCAAGAAAGGACGAGGTCGTCACCTACTTGCCCACCATATCGGGAGACGATCCTGGCGGCGCGGGCAGCTGTCTCGGACCTCATCGCTTGCAAAGCCGGGCGCTTGCCAGCAGCATCCGGCCTGGACGCAACCTCGGTGCTGCGACACTGCAGGATGAGGACCTCGCCTTCGACGTAAGCCCATTCGAGGTAGTTGTCACCGATCACGGACGCGCAGGAACGGGCAACGCGAGCCACGGCAGCAACCAGATCAGCCCCGAAGCGCTCGACGGCAGGGCCACGAGGGACGTCGTCGTCACCGACAACGCCCTGCAGACCGCGGTCCCACCCGAGGAGCATCTGGGAGAGCGAGCGCTCCGCGACGGTCACCTCTACCGTGCCCCCGCCCTCACCCGAACCTGCACCCGAACCCCCGCCCTCACCCGAACCCGCGCCTCCGCCCGCGCCAACAAGAGCGACTCCTCCGGGATCCGGCGTGACGCATGGCTGGACGAGGACCGCCATCCCCGCATCTGCCTGGCCGAGGCCGAGCGCATCGAAACGCTCCGCGGCGTCGCGACCGAACATCGATGCCCAACAGCCACGCACCGCGGTCGAGAGGTCGTCGGCGGTGATAGCTACATATGAGCTGAACGCACCGGCCCAGTCCCCGCCGGCTTCGACCGGGCTTGAAGACCGTGCCACGAGAAGGGCTCCAGGGCCGAGAGCTGCCTCGACCAGTGGTGCCAGCGACTCGGGCACGTGAGCGTCCCCGAGAAAGAGCCGCGCGGCCGCAGTCCCACGCTGAGCCATGACGGCCATAGCTGCCCGCAGTGGCTCCGCGGCCGCACCGGCTCGGAGCACGATCCCGGGTAGCACCGGGAGCCCGGCGCGCCGCGCAGCCGCGAGGCGAGCCGCCTTGGCCCCGACGATCGAGAGCTCGAGCGCCTCAGCTTCGTCGAGCCCGGTCGTAAGGAGGCGCTCTACGAGCTCATCCCGCACACGTGATCTCCTGGACGGGAAAGGTGGTGATGAGCTCGGTCCGGTCCTCGTGCACGATCAGCATCTCCTCGATCCGCACGCCGAACTCGTGCACCTTGCCGTGCTGGGTCTCTAAGGCAAAGACCATGCCGGGGAGGATCTCCTGGGGGTAGTCGAGCGACCAGATCCTCGAGATCACGGGCATGTCGTACTGGGCGAGCCCGAGCCCGTGGCCCCAGAGGTTCGCGGCTGCCTGGTCCTCGTTGTCGTAGCCCCAGATCTCCTTAGCAGAAGGCCACTTGGAGGCGATCTCAGCCGAGGTCGTCCCGGCAGAGACGGCGTCGATCGAGTCATAGAGCCACTTGAGAGCAAGGTCGTAGTACTGGCGGTGCTCAGCTGTCGGCTTGCCGCCGACGCAGTAGGTCCGGTAGTAGCAGGACTTGAAGCCGTTCCAGGTCAGCGCGGCGAGGTCGATGATGACGATCTCGCCCGGGCGGATGATGCGGTCGGAGAAGTTCCGCCAGTTCGGCCAGGCGTTGGGACCGGAGGACACGATGATGTCCTCGACGTCCTCCATGCCGGCGATGTTGTACAGGTACTGCATGCCGAAGGCGGTCACCTGGTTCTCTGTGAGGCCCGGCTTCAGCATCTTTGAGAACTCGTAGTGAAGAGCGTCGCCGATGGCGCCGACGATGCGCATCGCCTCTTGCTCGTCGGAGTTCTTCACCGACCGGGCCTCCTGCATGGCCGTGGCGCCGTCGGTCCAGGTGATGCCGGCGCGCGAGAAGGCGTTGATCATGTTGATGTCGATGAAGTCGACACCAAGTGGCTGGTCGCTCACGCCCGCCTCCTCCAGGTCCTCAAGGATGCTGCGGGTGAACTTGTCGACCTGCATGGTCGAGGCGGGCCCGGCCGCGCCCTTGATCCAGGCATAGGACGTGCGCACGTTCTCGGGCCTCAGCCAGGGGGCGTGGCGCCTCACGTGGATACCGATGTCTCCCTGCTCGAAGAGCACCGGCTCGCGGCCCTCGACGAGAACCGCGTACCTGAGACCGGGCTTGAGCTTGTTCCAGCCCGGAGTGAGCGTCGAGGTGACATAGCGCACGTTCTCGTCGTACATGAGCAGTATCGCCCCGAGGCCGTGCCGCGCCATGGCCTCCCGGGCACGGGCCAGGCGGTACTCGCGCATACGAGACCAGTTGATCCGCTCCTGCCAGTCCATCCCAACCGTGCCGAAGGACGCCACGCGTCTACCCCCTCACTCATCGAGCTCCTGCTCATCATAGAAACCCAGCCCGCCCGAAGTGCAATCGACGCGACAACCTCACGCGAGGCCCTCACCTGGGCTCCTTCCGGTCAAGATTGCCATTCGGTCACGCCGAAGAGTGCGGCAGGTGCGCGGCTCGCCACCTCTGCGAGCCCCTCCTCGCCCAACGCCTCTCGGATCGCACCGACGGGGTCGACTGCGCTCATGTCGAATGGGAAGTCGGTTCCAAGAACCACGTGTCCGTATCCCGCCCACTTGACAAGGAAGGCGAGCGACAATGGATCGTGAGTTAGCGAGTCGAAGTACAGCTGCGAGACTGCGCCGAGAATGTCGGTCGGCGTCCCGGCGAGCTCGGGGCGAACGCGGCGGCCGTGGCGTAGGCGGCCAGCTTGGTAGGGGAAGAAACCACCACCGTGCAGGAGCAGCAGCCGAAGCTTTGGGTGACGCTCGAGCACTCCGGCGCAGATCATGCGCTCCACCATGAGGGTCGTCTCGAGAGGGTTGCCGATCACGTTCTGCAGGTAGAAGTCCGAAAGGGCGCCATGCGGCTCGTTGAAGGCAGGGTGGATGAGCACCGGACGTCCGAGCTCAGCGGCGACCGCCCAGAACTCCTCGAATTCCGGATGGTCGAGTCGCCTGCCGGCGACCGAAGTGCCCAGCGATGCCCCGACGCACCCGGCGGCCACAGCCTCGCGGTACATGGCCGCGGCACGTCCTGGATCCTGGATCGGAAGGTTCGCAAGCCACCGGAGTCGATCGGGGGCATGCTCGCAGATTTTCACCATGCCGGTATTCGAGGCGTCGCAGATCTCCGCTGCGGCATCTGAGCTCACCTCGTAGAAGAAGAGCGTTGGCGCGACCGAGAGCACAGCGGCATCGATAGTTGCATTGTCTAGCGCGGCAATCTTGGCGGGCGGGTCATAGAAGGACGGGTCGATCCGAAATGGAACATGATGGGCCCCGCTCCACTGGTCACCATCGATCCTCACGCCAAAGCTCGAATCGCTCCGGAGAACATCAATCGCCTGCTCAGGCATGACATGGTTATGAGTATCGATGATCACAGGAGTCCCTCTTCATTCTCTATAGGTTCCTTCTGTCCAGTGCGGCTTTGCAGCCCAGGCTATCCGGCCCAGACTGCTCTGAACGTCCGCCTGCGATGTCGGCCGTTCGAAGTCCACAACAGAGCAAGATCGGTGGCAACCGCCGCTCCGCCGGACGCCAACTCCATTCTCCGAGAACCCCCCTTGTCACTTCCGCGCTGATGTCTCCTGCTGGTCAGGTCCGCTGATTAGTGGTATTAGTGGTACCCCGCTATACGGGACACCTAGCTTCGCTGCTGGTTGGGTGCTCCAGGACTGCTCGAGCTCCGTCCGTGACATCTAGCTGACTGATTTGTGCAGACGCATACGCTTATGCCAAATCGGACATAGAGCTAGAATGCTAGGTGGAGCATGCTCCATTTCACGATGAGCATCGCCAACGAGTTCCATCTTACGTAATGCCCAGAAGCTTTCCGCCTGTGCATTCGAGCCCGCCGTCAACTACCCTCGATCCCGACGGATCGCGGAGAACTATCCGCGTATCACACCGGTCCTGCCCCTTGTTCGGACGAACCTTCGAGTTCGTGGCACAGGGGGTGCGCTTGGAGGCGAGACAGCGTGTCTTGCTCCTCGAGGGGTAGAAGCCCAGTTCGGCGTCCTCCCGCTGGGCCGACGCAGACGAGCCGGCCCCGGGCGTGTCACCGCCCGCGAGCACGTTTCCTGACAAACGTACTTAACGTTGACAAGATGACTACATTGACCTAATATTTGATCAAGAGCAGGGGCCGGGGGATGCGAACGCTGAAGAAGAGTGTGGAGAGAGCTCCCGACCGCCGGGTTCAGAGCGTATGCAAGATGTGCCTGCACGGGTGCGGCATCGTGGTGCACATCGAGGATGGCGTTGTCACAAAGATCGAAGGCGATCCGACGAATCTTGACAACCTCGGCAAGCTCTGCCCGAAGGGCAACGTGGGCATGCTCCGGCTCTACGACCCCAGGCGCGTGAAGGCTCCAATGGTACGGACCAACCCCGAGAAGGGTCCGGGCGTGGACCCGGGCTGGAAGGAAATCTCCTGGGACGAGGCGATGGGCCTTGTGACCGAGAAGCTGAAGCCGTTACGAGAGACTGATCCGCGCAAGCTCGTGGTGGCCAGCGGCGACTTCCAGCGCATCTTTAACTGGGCGTGGCCGGCCGCTTTCGGCTCGCCTCACTTCTTCAGTACCGTTGGCCAGTATTGCGGAGCGGCGTACCACCCGATCAACGGCATTACCGATACGAGCTTCGCTGCCGTGAACGACTACGAGTACTGCAAGTACTGGCTGCAGGTCGGGGCGGGCGACGGCTTCTCGAGCCACCTACATCTGTCAGGCTCGGCGAAGCGCATGGCGGATGCCCGGATGAATGGCATGAGGGTCGTGACGGTCGAGCCACGCATGTCGCCCGCGGCCGCCAAGGCAGACGAGTGGGTTCCAATCCGCCCTGGAACCGATCGGGCTTTTGCCCTCGGATTGATGCACAGCATGGTCTTCGAGCACAAAATCTATGACCGCGGGTTCTTACAGCATCGCACGAATGCTCCATACCTGATCGGGCCTAGTGGCTCCTACGCCCTTAGCGCGGACGGCAAAGCAATGGTGTGGGACCGTGTGGCCGGCCGGGCGCGCGAGTGGGACGACCCGGGGATCGGCGACTTCGCGCTCGAGGGACGTTACAAGGTAGGAGACGTGAGCTGTGCTCCCGGGTTCCAGCTCTTCCTGGATATCCTGGAACGCCATACTCCCGAGCGCATGGAGGAGGTGTGCAGTGTGCCGGCGGCGACGATGCGGCGCTTGGCCCGTGAGCTCGGCGAAGCTGCACACATCGGTGAGACGATCACCCTCGAGGACAAGGAGTATCCATACCGGCCGGCTGCGGTGAATTACTACCGCGGAGCGATCGCCCACAAGGACGGTGGGCAGGACGCGATGGCACTTAAGATGCTCAACACCCTCCTCGGTAACATTGACGTTCCCGGTGGGCACTTGGGCGTGCCGCTTGACCTGCGCGGGTTCTTCATCGAGCCGGATGAACATGGCATGCTGAAGCCGCAGCCACATATCCTGCATCCGCCTGTCCCCTTCAAGTTCCCGGCCGACAGCCTCCAGATGATGGAGTGGTTCCCACTTGGCATGGACGCCGGCCACATCGCTGTCGATGCAATGCTCAACCCCGAGCGCTACCGGCTGGATTACGTTCCTGAAGTGCTGCTGACCTACCACTCCAACCCGGTCTGGAATATGCCGGCTCCCGATAAGGTGCGGCGCGCGATTGCGAAGTTCAAGTACGTCATCTCTATCGATGTTGTGGTCAACCCGACGACGGAGTGGGCCGACCTGATCCTGCCGGACCACACCTATCTCGAGTCAACTGTGGCGGTGTCCCTTGAACCGCCCGTGGTGAAGGGCCTCGCGTTGCGCCAAGCCGTCATTCCCCCGATGTACGACACCCGGGATGCGACAGAGATCTTGATCGACATCGCCGAGCGGTGTGGCTTCCTCGACGTTTGGAACGGATTTCTCAGCTTCCTGCTCGGCCTGACCGTCCGTGATGATCTGGTCTTGGCACCAGACCGGAAGTATTCGAACGAAGAGATCATCGATCGCATGTGCCGAGCTGCATACGACGATGACCATGATCTCGAGTGGTTCAAAGTTAACGGGCACATGGTGACAAAGCGCACTGCGGCAGAAACATACCTGCCCTATGACGGGCTCCGAATTCCGTTCTACTACGAAACGATAAGAGCTGCTGGCGAGCAGCTAAAGGCGCAGTTTGCTGCAACTGGGTACGACTGGGACACCTCAGCTTACGTGCCCCTTCCGGCTTGGTGTAGCAGCCCGATCCACATAGAAGACACCGAATACCCGCTCTATGCCATCACATTTAAGACGGCGGAGACGAATTTTGCCGAGACCATGTCGATCCCTGTCATCAGTGAACTGACACGGGGCGCGGCACAGACGAGGGGCGTGCTCCTGAACCCGCGGACCGCGAAGAGGTACGGCATAGCCGACGGAGATTCCATCGAGATCGCATCGCGCTTTGGTCGAGTCGAGGGGAGTGCGGCACTCACCGAAACGGTGCACCCCGAAGTCGTTGCGGTATCGAACGCGGTCACCGGCAATGGGCGTAAGCTCGGCACGCACTTCAACGTCTTGCTTCCCTCGGAGCTTGAGTACACAGATATCTTTACGGGCGCACTTGAGTCGGTTGCGCGCGTTGTGGTTCACAAGGTGGGGAAGGAGGGAGTGGCATGACGCGCTGGGGGATGGTGATCGACCTCGCGCGTTGTATTGGTTGCAATGCCTGCACGGTAGCTTGCAAGATGGAGAACGGAACGCCTCCGGATCACTACTGGGCAGGGGTGTATACCGAGGAGGTCGGGATCTTTCCCGATACCAAGGTCACCTATGTCCCTGCGCTATGCAATCACTGTGCAGAGGCGCCGTGCGTGCCTGTCTGCCCGACGGGCGCAACTCATCAACGGGACGATGGAATCGTCCTCGTAGATCAGGGGATTTGCATCGGCTGCCGCGCCTGCATGATGGCTTGTCCGTACAATAACCGGTTCTATTTGAGAAAGCGTGCCCTGAAGACCGGTTACTACGGTGAGCGGACAGCATATGAGGATCTCAAGTGGAAGCTGTTTACCGCGGGGACTGTAACCAAGTGCACGTTTTGCGTTCATCGCGTGGACAAAGGTTTGGAGCCGGCTTGTGTCGTCACCTGCCCCACGGATGCCCGGATATTTGGTGACTTGGATGACCCTGAGAGCGCACCGAGCGTGCTGATCCGAAAGCGTGACGGGAAACAACCGCTCCCTGAGATGGGAACGAATCCATCCGTCTACTACGTTGAATAAGGCCCCGTACTAGCAGAGAAGGTCAGACTATGGCGAAAGCAGAACCGCTGCTACTCGGACGCAGCCAGTTCACGATCGGGTATCAACCTCAGGGGCAGTGGTCATGGCTGATCACTTTGGCCTTCCTTTTCGGAAGCGTCGGGGCAGGTCTCTTTCTCATCTCCTACTTCAGTGGGTTTCGCCTGGGTGCTGGTATCGGGTTGCTGATTGTTGGTGTGGGCAAGACCACGGCCCACCTCCTCTATCTTGGTCGGCCCGAACGCTTCCTGCGAGTACTCACCCGCTGGCGAACCTCTTGGCTCGCGCGCGGCGCAATAGCGATGGTTGGCTTCGTCGCTTTCGGTTTCCTTTACCTGGCGCGGTACCTCCACATCTCGTTTGTTCCTCATGGCGTCACCGTCGGCTTCGGTGCGGCGGCCGTCGTCATGGCTCTGGTCATCATGTGCTACGACGGCTTCGTAATGAAGGCGAGCAGGGGTATCCCGCTCTGGGACACCTACCTGATGCCGGTACTTGTATTCTTCTACGCTCTCCTCGGGGGTACCACTCTGGCGCTTGCAACGGAGCACCTCGCAGGGGTGACCGCCCATTCGCGTCTCGAGTGGCTGGAGGTCGCCTTGCTGCTGTTGAACTCCGCTCTGATCGGGGTTGTGCTCTTCACAGCAAGGGCCGGGCAAGCGGCGGTGAAGGCTGCGGTCGCCTTGCTCACGCGCGGGCCGATGAAGCCACTATTCTTCGGCGTCGCGGTGGGGCTCGGGATCGGCGGAACGATTCTGCTCGTCGGGATCTCGATTGCCACGGGCAGCGTAGTTGCTCTTGTCATCGGAGCAGCGACAGAACTTCTGGGCGATTTCTTTGTCGTCTTCTCACTCTTGCGTGTGGGGCTCCATCCGACGATTCGCTCCGTGCCTGAACCGAAAATA
>JAKACA010000021.1 GCA_021796455.1 Actinomycetes bacterium | reverse complement strand
CGGTGCCCACTATCGCCGACACCGAGGAGCGCGAAAAGCAGTCTGCGCCGAAGTGCACCCGATGGGCATAAAGCGCCGCGGCATTGCCGTCGTTGCTGTAGATCACGGGCAGGGCGAGCCTTGACTCGAGGTGCCCGCGCAGCTCCTAGACCCGATCGTGGCACGCGCCGGAGCGGGCGCTCGCGCCCACTCGGCCCGGCGGACGCGGTAGGAGGAATTCGACCAGCTCGTGCGACGATCCCGAGGAGCTGGCGAACGAGCAGACCTCGTCCGCCACGTCGGTCACCTCCTCGAGGAAGCTCTCATGGGCGCCCTGGGCGGGGTCCTCTACTGTCGACTCGGCATAGAGGACGACGAAGCGAGCAAGGCGCTGATCGGGTTTCTTTCTGAGCACCCGCCCCATCCGCTGGATCATCTGGCGACGGGTGTTGCTGGCAGCAAGGATGATTGCCAGGTCAGCCTCGGGCACGTCAATACCTTCGTCGAGCACGTTGGGCGCCGAGATCACGGTGAGATCACCGTCAGCGAAGCGCCGGAGCACCTCGCGGCGAGCCGCCATTGCGACATGGGAATGGACGACACCGGCGCGCAGACCACGAGCAGCCAGGACCGATTGGGCACGCTCGGCCACGGCGATCGAACGTGTGAACACGATCGAGCGGGCAGCCGCCGCCACGGCGGGAGCCAGCGAGCGAAGGGCTCGAACCTTGGCGGGCGTATCAGCCAACAGGCGACGGCGCTCGATCAGGAGGCCAAGGTACGCGCGGGCTTCGCTGGCACCTTCCGGCTCGGCTCCGGCGCCAGCTGCCATCAGCTTCAAGGCCCGTATGAACTGGGCAAAGGAGTCCGTCGGCAGCTCATAGCGCTCCAGCAACCTGGCCAAGCGAACACGCAGCTCCACCGTGAGATCGTCGTAGCGAGACCGCTCTTCGGACTGGAGGGCGACACCGACCAAGGCAACGCAAAAGCGTGCAGTGACTCCGTCGTCGACGGCCCGCCGGTACCCCATCTGGAAGCACGTCCGGCCGAAGTACGGCTGCAACCAGTCGAGGTGCGCGCCGTCGTCGCGCGCGTAGGTGGCACTCAGACCGAGCCGGCGCTCGAAGCGTAGGTCGAGGACCAGGCGGTTCATCGGGCTGGCATATCTATGACACTCGTCGGCAACGAGCAGGCCACCGCGGCGGCTCACACCGAGATCGGTCTCCCGCAGGCTGTTCACCACAGCGACGACGATGTCGTGATCGGCAAAGCTCGCCGTCTCACCGCCACCAAGGCACCCGATCGAGTAGCCCGGCGGGATAAGCGGTGACACGTGGCGGCGCCACTGATGCATCAAGTCGACCGTCGGAACTACCACCAGCACATGGCCTCTGTCGCCCAGCTCGTCAACCGCCGAGGCGATCCCAAGCATCGTCTTGCCGGACCCGGTGACCGCTTCCACGACACCGCGGCGCTGCGAGGAAGCCCAGCTGTTGAGAGCGTCACGCTGCCACTCATAAAGGCGCGAACGGTCAAACCTGAGCGGCGCATTCTTAACCGTACGGACCACCGAAAGTGCGCCTGGCGGATCACCGGTGAGGAGCCACCACCTCGGCGGCTCCTCCCGGTCGCATCGAAACCACTCGCGGCCGTCGAACAGCGCAAAGGTGATTCGCTTCACGCCCCGCGCTGTCTGGTCTGCACGCCCGGCGACACCGAGCGCGAATGCGAGCTCGGCGACAGTCAGTCCGGGCCGCTCCGCGAGCACCGCGCGAATGTCGTCGACAAGCACATCCTCACTCTCCGCTGTTCGGGTCGGCGTTCCGCCAGAGCGCGTGAGGATCCGCAGCCGGCTGACCGTCCTCAGTGGAGGTTCCGTGTTCGTCACCGGTGAAAGGGTCAGTGCCAGGAGCCTCCGGCTCTGCATCTTCACTCAGATCCACCACGAGCGTGCCAGCCTCGATCTCCGGCTCATAGGTCGGGTCGAGGCGTCTCAGGTCCCACTCGTTGATCCACGCCCGCACGTACTGGCGCATCCGGTTGGACGGCAGTCGCTCGAGACCAGACACCGGAGGCGGGTCCCAGCCGAAGGCTTCGCCGTGGATCTCCCGCAACCGGTTGTAGGTGCGGTCGAGCTCCTCCTGGGCAGGAGGCTGGAGCTTCACCTGTTCATGGCCGATGATGCGCATCCCCGTCTCGGCCAGGGACGCAAGCATCTCGTCGGTGGCAGATCCGCTCGCACGCAATCGCTGGGGAATGAGCACGTTGTCGTTCTTTCCCACAAGCACTTGGGTCTCATAGTCGTCGACCGTGGCGAACACGGCACCAATAGGCGCACCAGGGTCGTCGCGATCTCCGCGAACCCAGCGAGCGATCTCCGCATACGACCTCGCGCGCTGATTGATGCTGTAACGGCCGATCAGCTCGACCTCGTCGAACAAGACGATCCAACCTCTAAAGCCAGCCGCCCGTACCAGCCTCGACACGAAGCGGAACCGCTGACGCGACAGGTCCGCCTCTCGCACCCCCGCGATCCGATACGAGGAGCCGGCGCCGTGCTCACGAAGACGGCGGCGGATATCTGGCACCGAGAGCCTGTCCCCGGCCCAGAACCTGATGATGCGGTCCCCGAGCTCCTCGTCTCCATGGGCGTACTCATAGAGGTAGAGAGTGGCGGCAAACTGCTTGTCCACCGGAGCATCGTCTCCGTGCACCCACCGATATAGATCGCGATACTCCGCAGAGTCGAGGTCGATAGCCGCGGTGATCTCGTCGATTGCCGACCCAGCACGGCTGGGGACCCGGGCTTCGTCGATGGCGGCTCTGAAGACCTTGGCTGGGTCATGCAGCGGCGTTTCCTTGGAGATGGTCACCTTCGATACCACGAAGGACTCACTGAGCGCGATGTTCGCCAGGTGCTCGAGCACGTGGCTCTTGCCGCTGCCCCAGCCACCGCCGATAACGACGGCCCTGGCACTCGGCCGAGACGATGAGGTGACAAGTGAGGCCGCGACTCCTGGCACGCTGGCAAACGAGCCGTCCCCCCGAGAACCGATCTCGTCCAGGATGCCGGCAAAGCGGTCCTCCACGCCGATCTGCATCGAGCCGAGCTCGACAACGGCGTCCCGGTTCGGTACACCGGCCCGCAAAGCTTCGAGTGCCCGGCGCGCCCTTACCCCACGCGAGGTCTCGATCGTCATGCGACCACCGCCTCGCGGCCGATCCGGACGAGGGAGGAGAACGGATTGTCACGCCGGCGGTCTCTTATCTCGTCGAAGATGCGCAGCTTCAAGGCCTGATAGGCGTCGAGGCCCCGAAGCTCGTCGCTGAGCAGCTCCGGAGCCGCGATCACGAGCACGAAGCAGCGGGCGAGCTCGTCGGTGCTGTCGATCAGCTGGCGCAACACTTCGTATGCGTCCAGCAGCCCGAGCCTCGTGTAGTACTGACCCACCCGCTCTTCGACAGGTGGTCGCCGCGCGACGCCAAGACGACGGACGTCGATCACGATGAGCAGTCCCGCGTGTCCGTTTGTTGCCAGCCAGTGCGGCACCGAGAAGAGCATCTGGCGGGCGTTGTGACGAGCGATCCTGCGGTAGATGAGGGACGACTTGAGCGCCGACATCTGGCGGAGGTCCCCGCGCAGCCACTCCAGGAGAGCGGTGTGCTCGGCGTCACTTACCTGCCCCGTGCGAAAAGCCGCCTGGCACAAGCGCAGCATGGCCATGCGGAACTCCTGCACCATGTCGAAGTCCTTGAAGATGCGCCGCTGCAGTTCCCGGTCGACGTCTCTCTTGAGCTCGCGGGTATCGGTCCGGTAATGGGCAGCCAGCACATCGAGCGTCGGGACGTCATCAGTCGGCGGAGGAAAGCCAGCCGCAGCCGTCGCGCCACGAAGCGCAGTGACCGCCAGCCCATCCCAATCGATCTGTCGAGCTACTTCGAAGAAGACCTGCTCGATGAGGTGCACGCGGGTCGTGGCCGCGTCCAGCACTGCGACCTCGTAGCCAGAGTCCCTGCCTTGCGCGACTGCCTCGTGTCTAAGGCTGGGCGCCGCCAAATCGTCGGCCACCGCGAACTTGACGGCGCATCCTCCGCTGTCGACATAGCCGCGCAGGTACTCCCGACCAAGAAAGCTCGCGTACTCCTCGGGACCTATCACGCCCCGGGCTCCTCGAAGCTGATACCGGCGTAGTCTTTCGCCTGACCGTTGCGGGTGACGGTTCGAAGCACGCCGCCCGATCGCGTGAGAGCACTCGCCGGAAGGCTCATCTTGCGGCCCTTCTTCGTGGTGACGTGGCCACTCTGGTCGAGCAGGTAGATGTCGCGAGCGAACTCGGGGCGCGTGTACTCTCGGGCGCTCCCAGGCATGATCGTGAGCACGTTGTAAACGTCCAGGAGCTTGACGGCTGCGCCGGGCCGCATCGACTTGGAGGCGATGACAAAGTCGTACGCGAGGGCGAGCGACTCGATGAAGGCTTCGTGCTTGAACTTGGGCTCGCGCTGCTGCGCGGCGCGAAGCGCTGCGACCACGACCGAGGGCCGGATGCGTCGATCCTTCTTCTTGTCGATCACCACCGAGGAGTCACCAGACGACACCTGCACGATGACCGGGTAGCACAGGATGCGGTCATCGGACTCGAAGGCATTCACTCCCCCCTCGGCCGCAGCCGCCAGCAGCTCCTTTGCGTACTCGCCAGAAGAGAACCAATCCTCGACGTCAAAGCGCCACCCCTGCTGCAACCGGTCCGCCGCCACGACGACGTCTGCGGCCAGCTGCTGAGCCGCGGCGAGAACCTGCGGTAGATCTCGGACCATCCCGGTCTCTGCAGCCGCCTTGGCCCGCTTTGCCGCACGCGTCAAAGATGCAGCCGCCTGCAGCAACGCGTTGGCTTCGGTCTCGAGGGCGTCGAGGGCCCCTTCGAGACTGCCGTGGTGAGTCGTGGACCCGTCAATCATCGTGGTTCTCCTCATGTGCTGTAGATAGTTCAAGCGCGCTCGAAGCTGTCCGAGGCTCGTGACCGCTAGCTACGAAGGACGCAGCGTCACCTTGCGAAGGCGCCGGTTGCAGCTCGACCACCACGTCACCTTCGAGCGCGAAGCCGAGCAACAAGACGTCGCCGAGACGGGCCCCGACCCCCATCGCGACGGGGCGGAGCGGGCCCCGCGAGGGCTCCGGTCCGTCATTGGCGAGCATCACCGGCCCAAATCGGCTCGAGAACGTGCGCCGATGCTGGAAACCTATATCGAGCGCGCGCACCAGATCTTCGGGTACCGACGAGTCAGCCCCCCGCATCAGATCGGAGTCGACTGTCACCGCCAGCCACGCTCGGCCAGGGGCAATGCCCTGCGCTTCGGCTACGACGGTCTCGAGATGAGATAATCCAGCACCCGGACGCTCGGGCGAGAGCACCACCATCCCCGGGAGACCCAGCTGCTCCCCGAAATCTGCTCGTGGTGCAGCAAACTGAGCCCGGCTGGTGAGCTCCGCCTGTGATGCCGGCACACGAGCGACCAAGCCCCTGGCCGGCTGGCGGTAGGACCCGGCCTTCTCGGAGCGCTCGGATGCTCGCTTCGCGACCTTGGTAACCGGGCCGGTCGGCCAGCTCGACAGTTCATGGGCGTCATTCGCACCTCGCCGGAAGCGGCGAGCACGAAGCGCGCGCTCCACCTCCCCTTGCGCGACCCTACGCCCTGCGCGACCTAGGAGCTCATGACACTCGTCGGCTCTGAGGGCCCGACCATGAGCATCGATCAACCGTTCAAGGACATCGACAAGCGGTCCTGACAGCGAGACAGCCACGTCATCGTCGACGACGACGCCTCCGCAAGCCTCGAGCCACGGAGTGACGGCTCCGTCGTTGACGCCGAGAGCTCTCAATGCACCAGAGATCGCGGCGAGAGACACGACGCCCCCGTCTTCGGAGAGGAGCTCTTTGGTCCGCGCGACGACTTCGTTCGGTCGCACGCCAATCCAACCTGGGCAGCGAGCGACCGGCTCGAAAGGACCGGCCAGCCAGAGCACCAACGCTGCCGCCTCCGAGCTCGCCCCATCCAGCGCGGCCGGCTCCGATGTCGTCCCGCCCAGCGCGGCCGGCTCCGAAGCCACCCCGTCCGAAGCCACCGGGCCGAGTCCGTGGCGCGCCAACTCGTCTTCGGCCGTACGGCGTGTCGCCACCCTGCCTAGCGAGCGCCCAACGCGCTGCACAAGCCACCCAAGGGGCGCGGGAGCCGCGGCGAGCTCTTCGCGCAACTGCGCGGCCGCACGCTCGCGCCGCTGGGCCACCCGAGAGGAAGTGATGTCCAGCTCCGCCGCCAGCTCCACCAAGCTTGGAGCACCCTCGCGAGCCAGCTCCGTGCGAACAAAGATTGCTCTGTCCAGATCGTCGGTGATCCCACTCATAAGCTGGCCGAGCGCAGCGCCAGGCATTAGCGCCCACGGGGCGGCACCGGCAAGGATCTGCCGAGCCGCATGCGCGATCTGATCGTGACCATCGAGAGACTCGGCCCTGGCGCCAGGAGATGCGAGAGGCGGCGATGTCGCGGCGGAGACTGCCGATTCCAGCAGCGCCTCGAGCACCGGCTGTTCAGGACTCCGTCGTTCGTGCCAAAGCAGGCCAGCCAGGTCGCTCCCGTCGTTGTCCTCGGCGCCAGGAGCAAGGCCCATCAAGCTCCTCTCAATACAGGCACCGAGGACAGCTACGGATCCCGCCGGCCCAAGATCGGGCACTTTGACAAGCTGGGCCACGGTGATGCCCAGGAGATCAGACCACCGCGGATAGCCTGCTCGTCCCAAGCGTGCCCTCACTCGCTGGTCAAGACTGCGCGGACCGAGGCAGCCGTCGGGCACGAGCCGTGCGGGCGGGAAAAGATCGCCCAAGGCGCTCTGATTGAGCGACCGTCGATCCCAGCCGAGGCCGAGGGCACTCTCGAAGAAACCCCGCAGCTCCTGCCGCCGCTTCGGTTCAGTGACGTCGCCCAGCTCAGCTCGAGAGAGCGGGTCGTGGTGACCCTCGTCCCCTCGGCTCTCGAGCTTGGCCATGAGGAGTTCGCGCCCCTCGTCGCCGAGCGCGTCGCCGCCTGTGAAGGCCTCGGCGAAACGGAGCGGTTGAGCGCAACCTCGCGCTGCCCCGATTGCCCCCAGCATCATCGTCGATGACGATACATGGTCGCTGTGTCAATCGAGCACCTGTGTCGAGTAGTTGCACGGGCAATGCCGACCGGAGGTTCCGAGCATGGCTCCGATCGCAGCCCAGGAATAGCCCCACGACGGCCGATCAGCGACTCAGGCGGTAAGCACCGCTCCGGTGGACGACATCGGCGACGCTGACCGTGTGCTGCTCATCGTCGATTCGGTCGATCACTCGGAAGATGCCCCGGCGCGCTGTGGGAGTGACGACGAGGCTGTAGCGATCTGACTCGCTCTTCACGCCCCAAGCCTGCGACTGCGGTGTTGCATCGCTGCGGCGGCCCTTGGCGTTGGGGGCCGCTGGGGCGAGCCCGTCGAGGCCAAAGGACCCGAGCCGCTCTCGGTGATGGTCTCGGCGCGCTTCAGCCGCTGCGAGGCATCCCGCCACTGGTCACAACGATGCTCGATGCCACGGGTAAGCGGGCCCCGAGACAGTGCTTGCTCCCGACCGGGGACGAGACCGACTTGCACTTCGTAGACGCGGCCGAGCGAGCCTTTTCCGAATCAGCGGTCGAGGTCACCTGCTTGAGGCTGTTCCCGATGCCGAACGTGGCGGACCCCGCCGAGTTGGTGTGCTCCTCGGACGCAGTGTTCGTCGGAGGAGGGAGTGTTCGTCGGAGGAGGGAGTGTCGCCAACATGTTGGCTGTCTGGCGGGTCCACGCCCTTGACGTTGCTCTCCGGGCGGCGTGGGAGGTCGTGCTCGGTGGTACGAGTGCCGGGGCGATCTGCTGGTTCGAGGCCGGCCTGACCGACTCGTTCGGCCCGCAGCTTCGGACATGGAGTGACGGTTTGGGTTTCCTGCCGGGAAGCTTCTGCCCGCACTACGACCGTGATCGCCGCCGGGAGCGCTACCTGGAGGAGGTAGCCGGGCAGCGACTGCCGGCCGGTTTGGCCTGCGGCGGCGGCGGCGACCATCGTAACGAACGCATGTACGGGTCGCAGAGCGACGGGCTACTGCGGCAGGGCAACGGTGATGATCTCGCAGGTGAACGGTGCGCCTGAACGCTCGATTCGAGCGTCAGCAGTCAGCAAGGCGGTCTGATGTCGCTCAGCCGCAGCAACGTAGATAGCGTCCGCGTACCGCAGCGATGCTTTGGCAAGCGCCCAGGCGCGGAGCACATCGGCCCACGGGGTCGCTTCGATCTCTATCTCGAAGGAGGCGGCGTCCGTAAGGGCCTCGGCGATTTCGGCTTCCTGGAGTGGATGATCAGGGCGGTTGGCAGCGGCTCGAAGTCCTGACATCACCTCGAACGCGAAGTGCCCGGGTGCGACCAGCGGCTCGCTCGCTGCTTGGGCGGCCAGCCTGTCGCGAGCGGCCGCTCCTCGCGGTCCGCTGTCAGCAACGGCGTCGATCACTAGCGAGGCATCGATGATCACCGTGACGGCCGCTGGCTCACCCAGTTCCCTCGTTCGTCGTCCGCGGCATCGATGGCGTCGAGCACGGCTTCTCGCGCCTCGTTGGACACGGCAGGCCGCCCCTTAAGTCGTTGGGCCGTTCTGGCCAGGGCATCCTGGCGCCGCAGGTAGGCTGCCTGAGCATGCACGGTGTCCCATAGGTACGCCTGCAACGTGGCGCCTCGTTGGGCGGCTGCCTCTTTGATCTGCTCCAGGTCCTCCGGTGAGACGTCTCGGATCAACACATTCGCCATGAGATGATGCTATCGTAGTTGATATCGGTTTTGCAAGCAGACGATGCCATGTGCCGTTGTGGCATCGTCTTACACACGCCGGGATCAGCGGCGAAGGCTCAGAGGCGCAGCAGGAGCATGGTGAGCGACTCGCCCATCTTGCCAACCTCGCAAAAGCCGAACCGCTCGTAGAGACGCAGCGCGTAGTTGTCCGACTCCACGCTCAAGCTCAGTGCGGCCAGGCCTTCTTCGCGAGAGCGCTCGATCAGCGCTTCGAGCAGGCGGGTTCCGACTCCTCGTCGTCGCCACGCAGGCACAACGCCGATGGACAGCTCAGGCGTCGCGGCGTTCACGAAGCCGTAGCCAGGGTCGGTCTCGGGTAGGAGGCGAAGCCACGCGGCCCCGACGGGGTTCTCGTCCCAGGCGACCACGCCGAGGTCACCGGGACGTGGCCAGCTTGCGACGTAGTGAGCAAGCTCAGGTTGATCTAAGACCTCCTTGACGCTGCCTGTCACCTACTGCAACGACTCGGCCGGCCCATCATCGGCGTGCCAGCCCGGTCAATCTCTGAACTCGTTCAGGCATGCACTCTCTTCTTCTTACCGCTCGAGCCCGAGCGCTGGATGAATCCCAGGACCTTCGGCCACGCGTCAGCACGGGCAGCCTGGGTGTGTGGAGGATCGCCCAGATCTCCGAGCACCACCCCATCAGGTAGAACTGGCCGCAGGTAGCCGAGCGAGTGGGTGGCGTCTGGGTATTCAAGTAGCTCGTGGCCATGCAGGTCGCCATGTCGGCGCAGTCGCTCCGAGATGGCCCGAGCCATGGGAGCCGACGGCCAGATCTCATCGGCGCCAGCCGACACGAGCATGATCGGTCCACGGACCAACTCCACCTCGATGACCGCGTAGGGATTGTCGCAACCGGGTCCGAAGTCGTCCACATAGGTCAACGGCGCGCCGTCGAGCATCCACGCGGGGCCACCCATCGGGTAGCCGCACAGCACCACGTTGCTCGGCACGGTCACGACCACCGCGTCGACCAGGTCCCCGAAGTGGATTGCGGTCAGCATGGCAGCCTCACTCCCACGTGATTGACCCATGACCACCACCGTCGGGTCGCGATGACTGAGCTGCGCCCCCAACAAGCTGAGAGCCGCCCGGAAGTAGCCGAGATCGATCTGGCCAAGCCTGGGCGGCAGGCCCTCCTTGCCGAAGTAGGCGACCGATAACGCCGCGATCCCCTCGGCCGCGAGGAGTTCTGCCACATACCTCGGCTCGTTGCCACCTGATCCCCCGATCAGGAGTGCCGCTACTTCGGGTTCGCCGCCGAGAGGCGTGAACAACGTGCCGTACACGCCCGCTTCGCCCGGCCGGAGGCTTCGAGTCCGGAACTTGTCCATGGCGCACTATCGCGCGCCCGGGATCGTCGCTCCGCCGTCTCTCTGCTATCAACGAGCCTCGGTGGCCCATCATCAACTGAACACAGTTGGCCTCCCGGCTTTGCCGAGCCGGCGGCTCCCTTCGGCTCAGCACCGAGAGGGTGCGGCTCTTCGTGGTCCTTCGAGCGCGGCCCTAAAAGGAACGCCGACGACGCCGCCGAAGGACACCCCGACAACGGTGAGCTCCCGAGTCACCTCCTCGAATCCGAGAGCAGCGTGCAGGGCCAAGGAAGCCCGGTTACCGGCGTTGGCGTAGTACCCAGGGTCACGGCAAAGTTACCGCTGTAGTGCCGGTGGACCAAAGCCGAGGAGGCGAAAGACCGAGATCGCGACATTGCGAAGCGCGCTCAGCCAGTACGCCTTCTGCCCTCCGTGGTGCACGAAGCGCCCGGCACGGCGGGCGTAGCCGCTCGTGTAGCCCGACAGCGCGAAGGTCGAGGCCTGATAGCAGGTGCCGGTAGCGCTGCGGCACGACGTGTGTACCCTTGGTCCGTGGCCAGCAACGAAGGGATGGTCCTGTCGGTCCGGGGCGAGGCTCGCCGGACGGTGATCCCGGACGCGGTGACCCTATCTGGTGGCCTGACGGTATGGGAGCAGGACCGGGCGGCGGCGCTCAGCGGGGCGACGCAGGCGGTGCGTGGGCTGACCGGCGAGCTGGCTGACCTCGGTGGGGTGGCCCTGCGAGCCGGCAACGAACGAGCGGTGCTGACTTGGTCGGCCTTTTCGGCAACCACGCAGATCGAGCGGCGCCACGACAACGAGTCCGGACGATTGGAACCGACCGGGCGGGTCGCAGCGTCAGTGGCGGTGGCGATCACGGTCCGGGACTTCGAGCTGCTGGACGCGCTCGGGAGCGTCCTGGCGAGCGATGAGCGGCTGGATGTGCGGCGGGTGACCTGGAAAGTCGACGACGACAACCCCGCTTGGGCGGCGGTCCGTGCCGACGCCATCGCCGCCGCTCTGCGTCGGGGCTGGGACTACGCCGCCGCGCTCGGGGTCGACCTCCAAGCAGTGGAGCAGGTGGCCGACCCAGGGCTGCTCGCCGCTGGCGGCCAGGAACCGGCCCACTTCAGGATGGCACGAGCGGCGAGTGCCGCCGGGGAGATCGATACCCCGTCGCTGGACCCGGTACCCCAGGAAGTGGCCGCGGCGGTCGAGGCACGTTTCCGGGCCTCGACCGCCATCCTTCGAAGCTGACTCGGTTCCGGACGACATCCTGGCACTACCGCCCTCTCTGCCCCGCACGCCGTTCGGCCCGTGAACGCGCGATGTGCACGCTGCTCGGTTCGGTGGACGCTTTTCGGACGGCGGAGCACGAGGTGAGGGCTCCGCCCCGGGAGGGGGGTCGTTGCCAGGTAGTCGTTGATCTTTGCGATGAACGCCTCGAGCGCAGTGCCGAGGTCGTCGAGGAACGAGAGGACCTCCGCGGTGGCGAGCACTCGCTCGGCCATGACGAAGCGCATGAGGTGGGTGCCGAGGTCTGATCCGACGGTGGCTGGCTCGACTGGCTGGCGGAGCCACCTGGCATGGGCGGTGTCCCCGGGCGCCGGTAACGGCGCTGACCGAGGTGCATCGCCCTGGGGTGGCCCAAGGATGGACACCGTCGACTACATCCTCGACGCCGTCTTGTTGGCGACGGTTTTCCTCCAGTTCAGGGGGCGGCGGCTCACTCCGCGAAACCTGGCTCTGCCGGTCGCGATCGTGATCTACTTTCTCTTCGCGTACCGAAAGGGCGTGCCGACTGCCGGCAACGACCTGTACCTGACGATCGGCGGCGTGATCCTCGGTCTCATCTTCGGTGTGGGCGCCGGGGCGTTCACCCGGGTCTACTCCGCTGACAAGGGCATCTACGCCAAAGCCGGTCTTCTGGCTGCGGCGTTTTGGACGGTCGGGGTCGTGGGGCGAACCGCCTTCAGCCTCTATGCCACCGACGGCGGCTCCTCAGCTGATCGGACCATCGGAACCCTGATGCACACCTATCACATCACCACCTCGAAAGCGATCGTCGCCTGCCTGCTGCTCATGGTCCTCGTGGAGGTCGGCTCCCGCCAGCTCATCGTTGCGGTTCGCTACCTCAACCTTCGCAACCTGACCCCCTCGGCGGCCTGAGCCGAGTGGCCGAGGCCGCCCAGAGTCCCAGAGTTACAGTTCCGTGCGTGGCGCATGACGACATAGGCTTTCCGTCGGGGAGCCAAGATGAGAAGGAGGTGCTGCTGCAGTGGCTCGATTACTTGCGCCGAGCCGTGCTGCGCAATCTGGATGGCCTGGATGACACACAGGCCCGATGGACTCCCAATGGAAGGCTCATCCCACTGCTTGGCGTCGTGCGTCACCTCACCTGCGTCGAGTGGAGATGGATCGACGGGGGGTTCTCTGGCGTCGAGGTGAGCCGGAGCGAGGAGGAGTTTCGCCCTGAGCCTCACGTGACTGTCGATGTGGCGGTCCGCGCCTATCGAGAGAGGGCTAACGCCACCGATGCCATGATCCGGTCGCTGCCCCTGACGCAGCCATCGGAGCCGGATAGCTGGGCTGAAGGCAAGGATCTCCGGTGGGTAGTCCTACATCTCATCAACGAGACGGCGCGCCACGCCGGGCACGCGGACGCTGCCAGAGAGCTACTCGACGGCAAGACAGGGGAATAGGAAGGCTTGACGACGTTCACTTCGAGCTTTGCGCCGAGCACCTCGACGTACTGTTCGAGCACCTCAGTCGTCACGTTGTGCGAGTGTTCGATGGCGGCGACGCGTGGCTGGGAGACGCCCAGGCGCTTCGCGAGCTCACGCTGGCGCAGCCCAGCACCTTCACGCAAAGCCGTGAGCCGGCTGGCGAGAGTGGGCCTCGGCGCCCGAAAAACCGGGCCACCTCTTACCTCCGGGTGACCTGCGGGCAAGTGACCCGACGATCACACCTGTTCCCAGATGGGCAGCAAATGGTAACGCTGATCGAAAATAGCCCACGAATGGGAACACTCGCGTCTACTCATGGCGTGTTGATCGGGGCCGGGTCAGACCGCGCCTTCTCCGAGCGGCAGAACCGGCCTTGTCCCTTTGGCATTGCAGCCTGGTATGCTGTTTGCATGGCACAACTCGTTACGCGAGTCGATGATCGGCTGCTCGCGGATGTCGACCAACTGGTGACCGAAGGAGTGGCGTCCACTCGCTCCGACGCCGTCCGTCTCGGTCTTGAGGCTCTGGTTGAGCGTCACCGTCGCGAGCAGGCGGGCCAGGCCATTGTCGACGGTTATCGCCGACAGCCTCAAAACGACGAGGAGCTGGCCGGGTTGAATGAGGCGACCCGCTCTCTGATCGAAGAGGAGCCGTGGTAGCGCTTCCGGCCCGAGGAGAGATCTGGTGGGCCGAAACCGAGGACAAGCGTCGTCCCGTTCTCGTAGTAACGCGTACCGAGGCCGTCGAGGTTCTCACGGGGATCGTGGTCGCGCCCGTGACGCGTACCGTGCGCCGGATCCCTACTGAGATCAGCCTTGGACAGGACGAGGGCTTGGCTGTGGATTGTGCAGCGTCCTTCGACAATTTGCAGCGCATTCGGCGGTCCGCACTTGTGGAACGTGTCGGCACTCTCGGGCTCCGCGTCGATGAGATATGCAGCTCCCTAAAGGCCCTGGCCGACTGCTGAAGGTCTCGGCACAAGATTGCGGGAACATCCGCATCACCGGCGCTCGGTGACGCCGGGGGTGTCAGTGCCGCGAATGCCATCCATCGGCTGCGACCAGCCCTGCAGCCGGCGGATCGGGCGGTCCTGGCCGGCCTCCCGCCTCGAGCCATCGAGCCATCGACCTAGACGACAGCCTTTCGGAAAGCGGTCTTGCAATGTGTCGGCGAGCGATTCGCTACCGGTGATCCTCCAAGTGGTGCCCGCGTCGCTTCACATTCCGAGGGGTACGACTTTTCATGGTCCCTGGAGCACGGCCCTACAAAGAACGCCGACGCCGCCCTCGAAGGACACCCCGACAACGGTGAACTCCCGAGTCACCTCCTCGAATCCGAGAGCAGCGTGCAGGGCCAAGGAGGCCCTGTTGCCGGCGTTGGCGTAGTACCAGACCTCCGTGGCGCGCTCTGCCACCCAGGCGAGCCGAGCCCGGGTGAGCGCCTCGCCGGCGCCTCGCCGGCGCCATTCGGTCGCCACCACCAGCCCTCCCAAATACCAACCTGCCGGAGCGCTATCAGCTGGCGAGGCTTCGGCCGGTACAAAGCGGTGCAGCCGGCTATAGCCGATGAGTTCCTCGTTGACCTTCGCGACGAACAGAGCTCGGTCACGGTCAGCGACGTCGCTGCGCAGACGTTCCTCCCACTCGCCGTTGATGGCCGAGTAACGCTCCGCCAGTCTGGCAGCTGCTCCGACATCTGCTTCAGCCTCGGCCTCCACCACAAGCACCTCGCCCCGACGCCGGGAAACCTCCGGGGCCCAAGTCGCGTACCGGGATGGCGGCTCGCCCGAACCCATAGCCGATGCTACCGAAGCACGACAGCAGGGAGTTCCCGGTCGAGGGAGCCCTGGGGCACAAGAGCTGGCGTCCATACCACCCGAGTGACGCCGCTCTTTCGCCAGTACCTGCGGTCGCTCCCGGCATGGCACGTGACAGGATGGCATCGTGAGCGACGTCTACGACGACCTGCCCGAAGTCGAGCGACCCGATCCGTTCCTTGCATCCGACGCCGCCGACGAGGTGTCACTTGACAGCGAGATCGACTTCGACGACGAGCGGGCTCGAGATCAGCTGCCACTCGACGTGGTCGAGGCGATCGAGGCTGGGGTCATGCTCGACGATCCCGAGCAGTCGGTCGAGGACGCCGACGGGCCCGACTGACACCTCCAGCGACCGAAGACGGCTCAACCAGCACAGACAGCCTCCAATGCCGCCATCGCGGCGCCCCTCGCACCAGCCATGTCAAGATCGGGGACCAACCCGAACACCGCCTTGGCCGCCGACTCGGGGCGAAGCGTCGTGCTCTTTCTCACTGTCGCGAGAAACCATTCCTGGAACGCGCTGTCCGTCTCCACGACTCCCCCACCGACGAAGTAGGCGTCGGCATCGAGAAGGTTGGCGGCGATGGTGAAGAGCCGCCCGAGAGCCGCGGCCTGCTGAGTGAATATCGCAACAGCCATCGGGTCGCGCGCCTCTCCGTAGGAGCGGATCGCCCGCGCCGCTCGCGACACTGGCTGGAGCGACGCGAGCTCGTGGTCGGGAAAGCGCGACAAGAAATAGGGCAACAAGTTGTGCTCGATGCCGGTGAGCGACGCGACGCTCTCCGCGTCGCCTGTCACTCCGCAGTTGCATCTTGGAACCGGTTGGCCAGGCTCGAGCAGACCCTCCATCGGGATGCTGACGTGGCCCAGCTCACCGGCCTGGCCGCTCGTCCCTTCGACGACCCTCCCCCACTGCACGATCCCACCCCCGAGACCGGTGCCCACTATCGCCGACACCGAGGAGCGCGAAAAGCAGTCTGCGCCGAAGTGCACCCGATGGGCATAAAGCGCCGCGGCATTGCCGTCGTTGCTGTAGATCACGGGCAGGGCGAGCCTCGCCTCGAGGTGCCCGCGCAGATCGAAACCCCGCCACCCTGGATCGCCGAAGTTGGTGGAGCCCTCCACCGAGAGAACGCCGTTTGAGCTCGCGGGCCCCGGGCTGTCGAGTCCGACGGCACATACCCGCTCTCTTGGGATCCCCGTCACAGCGAGTGCCTTGTCGAGCGCCTCCTCGAGCGCGTCAAGTCCCGCGGCGGTACCCTCCCGCACGCGACTTGGGATCTCGACCATCTCGTCGATGAGAAATCGCCCGGAACGATCCAGCACCGTCACGTTGTTGCACGTCCCGCCGTTGTCGATGCCGACGACGACTGACTCGCCCAATCCGAGCGGCCCTTTCTCGACCGGGCTCACCGTGACGCCACCGGGACGTCGCTACCGCCTCCCTTGCGGCGAGCGACGAGCGGAGCCACCTCCTTCGCGACGAGTCGGAGGTGGTCGAGATCCTCGAGATCGAGGAACTGCAGGTAGACGCGAGAGACGCCAAGAGCCCCGTAGGTGGCGAGCTTCTCGACCACCTCGGCCGGACTGCCTGCCAGCCCATCGGAGCGCAACGCCGCCACATCCCGGCCGATACGGGCGGCACGATGCGCGACTTCCTGCTCGCTCGCCCCGCAGCACACGACGAGGGCGACCGAGCGCAGCACAGAGCTCGGATCCCGGCCCAACGCGTCGCAAGCCTCGTCCAGCAGGCCGAACTGCCGCCCACAGAGATCGATCGGGGAAAAGGGCACGTTGAGCTCGTCCGCGAACCGTGCCGCGAGGCGCGGTGTCAAGCGCCGGCCGTGCCCCCCGATGATTATCGGTGGCCGGGGCGTCTGGGTCGGACGAGGAAGCGCTGGGCTGGCGGCTAGTTGGAAGTGGCGTCCAGCGAAGTCGAACACTTCCCCTTCCGGCGTACCCCACAGGCCCGTGATGATCTCAAGCTGCTCCTCGAGGCGCTCGAAGCGCTCGCTAACTGGAGGAAACGGTATCCCGTACGCAGTGTGCTCGTCTTCGTACCAGCCCGCCCCGAGGCCGAGCTCGACCCGACCACCGCTCATCGCGTCCACCTGCGCGACCGTGATCGCAAGCGGCCCCGGCAAGCGGAACGTCGCCGCCGTGAGAAGGGTCCCGAGCCGGATCCTCTCCGTCTCCCGCGCGAGTCCTGCGAGAGTGAGCCACGCATCGGTCGGGCCCGGCAGGCCGCTCACCGAGCCCATCTTCAAATAATGGTCGGAGCGGAAGAACGCCCCGTAGCCGCACTCCTCGGCCGTCTTCGCGACGCGCAGGAGTTGGTCGTAGGAGGCGCCTTGTTGGGGCTCGGTGAACACACGCAGTTCCATGGCAAGCCGTCCTAGCACCAAAGCCACCCGGAGGGGACCACGTAGCGGGCCCGCCTCGGGTCGCGGAGCTCAAGCGAGACGGGCAAAGTCCCGCACGAGCAGGACGACCACGAGCACCATTATCGCGAGGTAGAGAGCTGAGATCTGCCACCTCCATCTGTGGTCTGCGACGAAGAAACGGCGCATGCCCTTCACGTCGAACACAAGAGCCAGAAGGCCGATCGGGATGCCGATTATCGGCGTGAAGCCGGCGGCGGCACCAAGTGCCGGACCGAGTATCGGGAAGATGACGTAACCGAGCAGGCACCGTGTGGCAGAGAGAAGGATCGAGGTGCTGAACAGGCGATGAGCCGCCTCGTCGGCACGGCGGGTGGGCCGCTCGTCTGGAACCCGAAGCAGCCGCCGCATGGCGACATCCGCCGCCGACCGCTCCGAAAGGCCGCTGGAACCGGCAAGCACGCTCACGACTCACAGGCTAGGAGGTAGCGCGGCCCGATTCCAGCCGGGGAAGGGCCATTGCCCACCGCAGCAGTGCCGTCTAGCTGCACCCACTCCCCGAAGGACCCGTCGACGCGCCTCGTAGCCAGCACCGCACGATGGTTGTGGCGCAAGAACTCCCGTGCCCTTTCGATCTCCATTTGTGGCGCCAGTCCGGGGCTCTACTTGAGGACCGAGACGCAGTCGGAGGTACACCCCGGACGCAGAGCCCCACCAGGTGCGAGATCCTCGGCAGGGCGGTGGAGGACCGCCTTGGTCGGCCTCAAGGTGACCGAGTTGTCACCTTGACCAGAACCGACGGCAGCAACTACCTCCGCGTCCACGATGAGGCTGTAGCCGCCTGGCTCGGGAGGCGGAAAAAGCAGTGCCACGAGGGGCCGGGCGGCAGCATTGGCTACGGTGGCGTTGCCTGGAGCCGTCGCAAGCAGGTTGTCGGCCCAGCGCACCCCGATGCCGACGCTGTGGGGTCGTCCGTCCGGACCGACTGTCAAGAGGTAGCCGCGCTGCCCGTACTCCTCCATGCGCTCTTGCAGAGCAGCCAGCTCGACGGGGATGGTCATAGGTGCAAGCCTAGAGCCGCCGGAGCCGGGCACGGCGACGCCGGACCACCTGGCTAAGGTGCCATCGGTGCCAGAAGTCCCTCTTGTCTCGTGGTGTCGCGTCGCCGACGGCTCCGAGATCGCCGCCTATGACCTCGGCGGTGACGGTGAGCCGCTGTTGCTGGCCCATGCCACGGGCTTTCACGCGAGGGTTCTTGGCGAGCTGGCCAGGCACCTCGGCTCCTACCACTGCTATGCCCTCGACTTCCGCGGGCACGGGCGCTCCCGGTCCGCCGCAGGTTGGCACGGAGAATGGGCGGCATTCGCGACCGACGTGCTCGGGGTAATCGAATGGCTCGGTCTCGAGAGTCCTTATGGCTTCGGCCACTCCTGTGGTGGCGCGGCTCTCCTGCTCGCGGAGGAGAGAGCGCCGGGCACATTTGCCCAGATCTACTGCTACGAGCCGGTGGTGCTGCCCCTCCTCGAGCCACAACCTCCTGCCTTCGATCACCCCCTCGCCCTCGGTGCCGCCCGCCGCCGCGAGAACTTCGCCTCCAAGGCGGACGCGTTGGCGAAGTACTCGTCCAAGGCGCCGCTCAGCTCGATCGATCCGCGGGTGCTGAGGGCATATGTCGAGCATGGTTTCGAGAGCGATCCGGACGGGAGCGTGCGGCTTCGATGCCGGCCGTCCGACGAGGCGATGGTGTACGCAAACGCGACGGGCCACTTCGGCTATCGCGACCTGCCAAAGGTACGGTGCCCGGTCGAGCTCGCGTGCGGCGCGCTCTCGAGCGACTTCGGCGAGGACGACCTCGCAGTCCTCGCGCAGCGGTTGACTTCCGCCGGCGGCAGCTCGCGAGTCACGGTGCTCGATGCTCTCGACCACTTCGGCCCGATGGTGCGGCCTGACCTCGTCGCCGCCTCGATCGTCTCGTCGTTCGGCTCTGCCCCGGTCCCCGGCCCGAGCACATAGCTTGCCTTTCTTGGCCGCCTCGTCAACCGCCCGAGGCGCGCTCCGCCGCGAGCTGGGCCTGCAGGGCGGCATCCTTCTCGCGAACCTCGGCGGCGGTCTGCTCGGCAAATTCACGCAGCCTGTCCGAAAGGCCGCGATCGGCGATGGCGAGCATCCGCACCGCGAGGAGCCCGGCGTTACGGGCGCCGTCTATGGCAACGGTGGCGACAGGGATGCCCTTTGGCATCTGGACTATCGACAGCAACGAGTCGAGCCCGTCGAGCTTGGCAAGAGAGATCGGTACGCCTATGACCGGAAGGGTCGTGACCGCGGCAATGACACCGGGAAGGTGCGCGGCTCCCCCGGCACCGGCGATGATCACCTCGATCCCGTCCGAGGCGGCAGCGCGGGCATAGGCGAGGGTGTCGTCGGGCGTCCGGTGGGCAGAGAGCACCCTCATCTCCCACTCGACACCGAAGCCGTCCAAGGCCGTGGCTGCCTGGCGCATGACTGCAAAGTCGGAGTCGCTCCCCATGACGATGGCAACGCTCAACGCGATCTGATCCCTTTCACTGGAGGGTCCGGCAGCGGCGAGATCGCTCGTCCGATTCGCCCGAGGGCGAGACCGACGACGACCCCACCAAGGACATCTGACGCGTGGTGGATTCGCACGTGGATCCGGCTCGCGGCCACGACTGCGGCCGCGCCGTAGTAGAGCAGCGCCCGGTCGTCGCCGTCTGCGAGCAAGGTCGCTCCGCAAAAGGCAGCCGTCGCATGTCCGCTCGGAAAGCTGGAGGTGAGGGGCTGGCGCAGCGGATAGGGGTGCTCGATCTGTACCACCGGCCTGCGCCGCCGGAAGAGGCTCTTCAGGCCGGCGTTGACGAGCACGGACTCGATGCCCGTGGCCACCACCGCCCGCATCGCGGCTCGCTCGTCGTTCGGCCGGCCACGCAGCGCTCGCAGCGCCGCGAAGATCACCCATAAGAGGCCGAAGTCACCGACTGCCGAGGCCACGTAGAACACGATGTCAGCTGCCCGGTTGCCACGAAGGTAACTGAACCAGCCGTCAACGCGCTCGTCCAGCTCCTCGACGCGAGCGTGCACGTTGCTCTTCGACTGGAGAAAGGTCAAGCCGGCAGCGTAGCCGCCGGCCGAGCCTGCGGGTGCGAGAGCGGGACAGCTGCGATCATCTCGTGAGCCGCCCGGGTCGGGTCGCCCCCGAAAGCCGGGCAGTACTGCTGGAAAGAGCACCATCTGCAAAGTGCGGACGGACTCGGCCGGAAGTCGCCGCGCTCGCACGCTCGCTCGATCGCGGTCCAGACAGCCCTCGCCCGCTGGTGGACCCCCCGCAGCGACTGCTCGGTAGCTTCAGCCGATACGACGAGACGGTCCCGCAGGTACATGAGCCGGACAACGGTCGGTCGCTCGCCAAGGACACGCTCGCACAACAGCGCATAAAGCTGGACCGACGAGAGACGCGATCTCGACTGCTCGGCCCGCGGCGCTCGTCCGGTCTTGTAGTCGACGACGGCGAGCGAGCCGTCCTCGAGGCGATCCAGGCGATCGATGATCCCCCGAAGGGTCATCCCGTCGACGTCGGTCCGTAGGTCGAGCTCGAGACCGACCGCGTTCACCGAGCTCGGATCCTCGATCTCGAAGTACCGGTCGACAAGGCTGGACGCTTCCTTGAGAAACGTGGCCTCGTCCTGCTCGCCAAGGCCAAGCGCGACGAAGTCAACCGATTCCCGCATCTCCTCGAAGCTGCGCGACAGCAACAAGTGGGCCTGGGTCGCATCACGCTGGCCCGCCTCGCACTCCGAGAACAGCAGCTGCAGCGCCCGGTGCACAAGGGTCCCCTTCAGAGCGGGGGCAGACACGACCTCCGGCAGGTGCTCCACAACGGAGAAGCGGAACGACAACGGGCAGCTCGTGAAGGAGCTGATCTTCGAGGGCGTGAGCGTTGCGGGAAGCTCGAATGACATTTCCCGCAAGGATAGGCCAGCGGTGCCCGAGGTCCGCGGATGTCTGGAACTGCGCTCAGGCTCGGACGGCCGGCACCTCGGGCGGCGATGGCGCCAGCAGGCGCACGGCCTCGCGCTGGCTGATGCCGAAGGGCAACGGCATCACGACCGGCACAGTTACCCCGTTGGCGACATATCGGTCGATGTGGGCGCGACAGGCCCGCGGCGACCCGTGGACGACGAGCTCGTCGACCACCGCGTCGGGAATCGCCGCCACAGCGGCCTTTCGATCGCCCTGCCTCCAGTGGTCCCACATGGCCTGTAGCTGCTGCCCGCGTCCGAGCCACTGCTGGAAGAGCGCATATACCTCCACGTTCAGGTACGCGGCGATGAGCGGCTTCGCGGCAGACCGAACCGCGGCGGCATCTTCGTTCGGGCAGACGTAGATGCGCGCCACCACCTCCTTGCCCGGGCCGACCTCGGGCACGATCCGCCTCACGTCGTCGGCAGACAGCCAGTTGATGACGGTGCCGTCTGCTAGGCGGCCTGCCAGGCGCAACATGCCCGGCCGCAACGCGGCCACGAGGATGGGTGGGACCACAGCCGGTGGCCGATCGAGGCGAAACCCCTTCACGGTGAAGGTGTCGTAGTCCTCAGTCACCTTCTCACCCGCAAGGACAGCCTTGAGAAAGCGCACCATGTCACGGTTGCGCCTGTAGGGCTCTTTGAACTCGATCCCGTTCCAGCGCTCGACGATGACGTCCGAGGAGGTTCCGAGGCCGAAATGGAAGCGCCCCGGTGCTGCCTCGGCCATTGTCGCGACGCACATTGCCAAAGTGGCCGGTCCCCGCGTGAACGACGGCACGATGCCCGTGCCGAGTTGGAGCTTCGGCGCCCAGGTGCTCGCGAGTGCCAACGGCACGAAACCGTCGGTCGCGCTCGCCTCGGCCGACCAGACGTCGCTATAGCCGAGAGCGGCGATCTCCTCGATCATCTCTCGCTGCTCACCCAAAGGAGTGCGGTCATAAGGAATCGTGACGCCGTAACGACCCATCTGCGCATCCTACCGAGGGCCGCTGCCGCCAGCCCAGGCGATGCCGCGCAGAGCCCCCGGCAAGAAGCGTGCTCCGGCGCGGCTACCTTGCCTGGTGTGACGACACTCGCGAAGCGTCTCGGGTACGGCGATGACGACCGCCTGCTCATCATCAACTGCGACGACCTCGGCTGCAGCCAGGCCGCCAACGACGCCATATTCGACGCCCTGCGCAACGGATCTGCCACTTCTGCGTCCCTCATGGTGCCCTGCCCATGGGCACGAAGCGCCGCGGCCGACTACCGCGGTGAGGACGTGGGCGTCCACCTCACCTTGAACGCCGAGTTGGACATCTTCCGGTGGGGCCCGATCACCTGGGCACCGTCCTTGCTGGACGGAGATGGGGGGTTTCCTCGGACCGTCACCGACGTGTTCGAGCACGCGGACACAGACGAGGTACGGCGCGAGTGCCGGGCGCAGGTCGAGAGGGCGATCCTGTGGGGTTTCGACGTGAGCCACATCGACTCGCATCTCGCGACCCTGCAGCTACGCCCGGAGCTCTTCGACGTCTATCTCGATCTCGCCGAAGAGTTCGTCCTACCCCTGCGGCTCTCGTCGCCCGAGACCGAGCGGATGATCGGGTTCCCGTTTCGCCGCCTCGCAGCCGAGCGAGGCGTGGTGTTCCCCGACTACCTTCTCGCGCTCGGACAGGCGCGAGGCACAAGGCGGCTCGCCCTGTCGGAGGCGATCGCCAACTTGGCCCCGGGAGTGACCGAGACGTACCTCCATCCGGCCAGGGACACCCCTGAGCTGCGAGCGATGTCGCCGCAGTGGCGGGATCGAGTCGCCGACCACGCCACACTCATCGATCGCGACCATCTCTCGGCCGCGCTCGAGAGGGCCGGGGTCGTGCTCATCGGCTACCGGGAGCTGCGGGCTCTGATGAGGGCCGAGCGCCGCAGCGCGATCACCTCGACTCGGACCCAGAGCTCCTAGCCATGCGCCGTCGGGTAGCGCCCTTGGGAATAGCCCTTGGAACGCCGCCCGCTCCCGGTGCAGTGGTGCTCCGGGAGGCGGGCGACGTTGCCCCCCTTGCCTGGTGATCCGTCGAGTCAGAACTCGGTAGCAGCCAGTATCTCACTTTGGAGCGCCTTGTACTCAGCCGAGTTGGTGATGGGAAGAAGCGACATGAGCTTGGCCATGTTGCCCGTCACCTTCACGCGTCCCTGCATGAAGGCCGCATTGGCATCCAGCTCGCCTTTCTGTATCCGCATGGCGTCCTCGTAGCTCTCGGTCAAGGTTACCTCGGCATCGGCGAGGTCTCCGAGCCGGCTCTCGACCAGCTTCCCGTTCTCGAGCACCCAGTAGTACTTGACGTCGCCGTCTGGGCCGCCCGTGACGACGTACTGCATCCGCGCGGTTGCTCCTGGGCGCTCCGGCTGGGTCTCGGCGAGCTTCTTGCCCTCGTCGAGCCACTCCTGGGTCAGCCACTTCGCCATTTCGTCCTCCTGTGGATGGACCGGGCCGCAAGCGAGCCTCGGTGCCTAGAGCCTACGAGTAAGCGATGCTACGCGCCTCGGGACCAGAGCGCTCATCCGATGACGTTCCCCGAAATGATTCGTCGTGCATCCGGTCCAAGCAGCCTGGGCACAAATGAGAACAGGAGCTCGTCCGCGGCCGGATATCTCGCTGACAGCATATCGTGCTGGCGATATACTTCCGTGGTGCCCTGAGAGGTGCTCATCAGCGAGGAGTTCGAGCTGTGGTGGCACGACCTCACCAGCGATCACCAGAATGCGCTGGCGGCGCGTATCGCCATGCTCCGCGACCACGGCCCGGCCCTCGGGCGCCCTACGGTCGACACCATCCAAGGAAGCAAGCTCGCCAATATATGCCCAGCACCTCGCAAAGATGAGGAGGAAAGAGCAATGAAGCGCTTCGAGGAGCTCGAGGCCCAGGTAGTAGCCGACGCGGCTCGCAGGGAAGCGGTGGAGAGTGAGCGGAGCAAGGTTGTCACCGAACAGGTCCGGGCCGCGCTGGGCGAACTGCGCCGCGTGCGCCAGCTCACCCAGGTGGAGCTGTCCCGCACGATGCAGCGGCCACAGTCGACGATCTCTCGGATCGAGCGCGAGGGCGACATGCTGCTCTCCACGCTGGCCGCGTACGTGGAAGCGCTCGGGGGATATCTTGAGATCAACGCCATCGTCGCCGGCGAACGCATCGCGCTCACCGCCGCCCCCACGAACAGACGTAGCGCCTGATCCTGCTTGAGAGCAGGTTCCGCAGGAGCGAACCTAGCGAGCTGGTTCGTGATGACTAGGGCGGCGTGCCCGGATGCCCGCGAACAGGTCATCCTCGGGAAGCTCCGTCTCTACCCGGCTCGCGGCAAGGACATAGTCGTCGAACGGGTGGATCGTCCTTAGGACTTCGGGCGGAAGCCCGAACCAGAACTTGGACGTCGGATCGACCTGGGTCGCATGCGCGAGGAGGGCGAGCTGGCGGACCTCCTCGAAGCCTCGGAGGTCGATGGAGGTGGTGATCTTCTCCTCTTCGTCGGGCCGTTCCAACCAACGTTCGTCGTAGGGGGACTCGAGGCCGAGCTCGAGGAATTTGGCGTGAGTCCTGAGGATCCGGGTCTTGGACCAGACCGTGTAGTAGAGCTTGAGTGGCGAGAACGGCTCGCCCGCACCCGGGTAGGCATCCCCGTCCCCGGCCGCGTCGAAAGCAGCCACGGAGATCTCGTGCACCCGGATGTGGTCCGGGTGCGGATAGCCGCTGTGATCCTCTCCGTAGGTGACGATGACCTGCGGCTTCGTCCTCCGTATCTCGCTCACGAGCTTTCCGACCGCCTCGTCGAGGGGCGCGGCGGCAAAGCTGTCCGGGTGGGAATTCGCGTCGGAGCCGGCCATTCCGGAGTCCCTGTAGCCGAGGAGGGCCACCTCGTCGTAGCCGATGATCTCGACCGATCTCGCAAGCTCGGCGGCGCGCACGGACGCGATGTCGGCCTTTACCTCCGGCAAGTTCATCGCAGGGTTCAAGATCTCCCCCTCCTCGCCCCCCGTGCAGGTGACCAGAACCGCGTGGACACCCTCTGAGTGGTACCTGGCGACGGTTCCGGCACCCTTGGATGCCTCGTCGTCCGGGTGGGCGTGGACCGTCAGTATGCAGAGTCGCTCGTCCATCGCCGAGACGCTACCGTTGGCGCCTCGGGGAGCCCTACACTGCATCATTGCATCATTACTGCCGACGCGAAGATGGCTGCGGACGCAAAGAGAGGATGGCGTAGATGGGTGTCATGAAGCGGCTCAGCGGCATTGTTCAGGCGAAAGCCAACAAGGTGATGGACCGCGTCGAGGATCCGCGCGAGACGCTCGACCTGTCCTATGAGAAGCAACTCGAACAGCTCCAGCAGGTACGCCGAGGCGTGGCCGACGTCGCCACTGCCCGCAAACGCATCGAGCTGCAGGCCCAACAGCTGCAACAGACCGCAGCCAAGCTCCAGGACCAGGCGCGCCAGGCTCTCAGCCAGAACCGCGAGGATCTGGCCCGCGAGGCCCTCAGCCGGCGGGCGGGCATCTCGACCCAGCTCGATGGTCTGAAGACCCAGCACGACCAGCTCGTGGAGCAGGAGTCCCGGCTGGTCGCCACGACCCAGACCCTGCAGGCCCGAGTCGAGTCCTTCCGAACCCAGAAAGAGACGCTGAAAGCGTCTTACACCGCCGCCCAGGCACAGACGCGCATCGGCGAAGCCGTGTCGGGAATCTCGGAATCGATGACAGACACCGGGCTCGCCATGCAACGAGCGCAGGACAAGATCTCCCAGATGCAGGCACGCGCCGGCGCCATGGACGAGCTTCTCGCTTCGGGGACGCTCACAGACCTGACCGGCTCGTCGGACCCGCTTCAGGCCGAGCTCGACAAGGCGAGCGGACAGGGACAGGTCGAGCTGGAGCTGGCACAGATGAAGAGCCAGCTCGCCCCACCGGCATCGACGGGAGCCCTTCCGGCGGGCGCGGCCACGGGTGCATCGGGTGCATCGGGTGCATCGGCTGGATCGGCGCCTGCAACCGAGGACGCGGACGACGCAGACATGGTACCTGCCGAGGCGGAGGCGGTTGACGCCCTGCCGAGCTCGCCCGGCGCCACGCCCGCACCGCCCGGCACCGACTCCTCGCCGGGCGCGAGCCTCTTCTCGTTGGAGACCGAAGGAACCCAGCAGTGATCGTGCGCATCCTCGAAGAGGGCCAGTACGAGGTCCCCGACGCCGACGTCGAGGCACTGGAAGCTCTCGACGCGAAGTTGGAGGCCGCGATCGAGAGCGACGACAGGATCGGGTACTCAGAAGCGCTCTCCCGCCTCGCAGAGCAGATTCGCTGCCTCGGGACGCCGGTTGACGCCGCTAGGATTGTTTCATCCGAGCTGACAATCCCCCATGAAGGGATGTCGCTCGAGGAGATGAAGAGGCTTCTCGCCTCCGATGACGCTGTCGAGGTCTGATCGATAATGAGCCGCAACACCAAGTTCCAAGTCGACCACGGGCTCACCGCCCGGATGGTGACGACGATGTTCCTTCTGGGGCTCGTATATGCAGTTGCGGTGGCGGCTGCGCTCGTAGCCGGCGCTCAGATCATGCTCGTGGTGGTGATCGCCGCCGTCTTCCTCGTCGTGCAATTCTTCTTCTCGGACCGCATCGCCCTCTGGTCGATGAAAGGCGAGATCGTCTCGCCCGCGCAGGCACCGCAGCTGCACGCGATTGTCGACAGACTCTGCGCTCTCGCCAACATGCCCAAGCCGAAGGTGGCAATCGCCCGCAGCGACATGCCCAACGCCTTTGCCACGGGCCGCAGTCAGAAGGCGGCCGTGCTCTGTGTGACTTCCGGCATCATGCGCCGGCTCAGCCCCGAGGAGCTCGAGGCGGTCCTCGCCCACGAGCTGTCCCACGTCGCCCACCGCGACGTCGCGGTCATGACGATCGCCAGCTTCCTCGGGATCCTCGCCGGTCTCGTCACGAGGATGCTCACTTGGGGCGTGATCCTCGGCGGCGGGCGCGGCGGGCGCAACAACCAGGGAGGCAGCCCGCTGATCGTCGTAGAGCTGGCGGCGCTCGCATTCGCAGCGGTCATCTACGCGATCAGCTTCCTGCTCATACGAGCCCTGTCGCGCTACCGCGAGCTTGCAGCCGACCGGTCCGGGGCGATCCTCATTGGGCAGCCGAGGCTTCTTGCCAATGCTCTCGTCAAAGTTACCGGCGACATCGGGCGCATTCCCACCCGTGACCTGCGGACCGCGCAGGCGTTCAACGCGTTCTTCTTCGCTCCGGCTCTCACCCAGGGCAACAGCGTGGCGAACCTCTTCGCCACCCACCCGCGCCTCGAAGTCCGCCTCGAGCAGCTGGCGAAGCTCGAGGCCGCGATGGGCCACGCATCCTGAGGCCTCCGGCGGTCCACACGCATCGTGAACCAGCCCTTGACGCTCCGCGAATGCCATGAAGATCCTCGACATCCTCGCCGGGCTCGCTGACTGGCCGGCTGCGCCATGAAGATCCTCGACATCCTCGCCGGGCGCACGAAACCCGCCCAGGCTGATCTCGATGCCCTCTTCGGGCTCTCGGGCGCCTTCATCACCCTCGAGGCGAGCGAGTCGCTTGTGCCAAGTGGCGAGGGGGGCGTCTGTTACAAGCCTGCCGCCGGGCAGGTCTTTGCCCACACGGCACAGGAGATGGAATCGCTGCTGGGCCTCGGAGGCGGACCTACCAAGGTTCGCGAGGAGACCGATCAGTACGGCTTCCACTGGGTAGTGCTCGGCCAAGGGGCGGGGGGCGCCGCGAGCGCGAGCGCGGGCGGCGCCGCGAGCGCGGGCGGCGCCGTGGATGGAGCCGGGAGTGCACCAGGCGACGACCCCCAGGCACTCGTCAACCAGGTGCACCTCGTGAACTCGACTCTGCAGGAACAGGGTTTCGGACCTCAGCTGCTTTGCTCCGTGTTCGGCTTTCACCCCCCTGCCACGGCCGCTGCCACGGCTGGAAGCACCCGAGCCACCGCCTACATCGTCTACCTATACAAGAGGGGAACGTTCTACCCCTTCGTGCCCCTCCCTGGAAGGGAGCAGCGTGACGTCGAGACAGAGCTTCGCCTCAGCATCGTCCTCGCCGACGACTTGAAGGTCGAGAAGGACAAGGCGAACTGGATGGCTCTGTGGGGGCTGCCCGTCCACTGAGCGCCGCTCGAGCCTGCTCAGACGGGCCTGGCTGCGCGGTAGCTCTCTCGCTCGTGCACGGGTATGTAGGCGGTACCGGGGCGCCACGGATCCCAGGCCGGCGCGCCAGAGGCAAGGTACTCTCGCACGACGGCGACGACGCCAGCGGGGTCGAGCTCGGTGCGCCCCTCTCCACCGGGCCTGAGGCGCGGCTCGACCGCGCCGACCCCGTCGGCCTCCCACTCGATCGATGATGGCTCCTCCGAGCTCAGCCGGGCTGCCAGGGGCGCGAGATCGCTTCGGAGCGGCACCGAGCGGCTGACCGTCTTCACCCATCCCTCGTAGCGGAGATAGAACTCGCACCGCTCGCCGTCAAAAGCGAGGATCCGCGTCGATCTCGTCGCAGAGTGCACGGCGGCGGCGTGAACGGGTAAGCCCCGTGCTGCACCGGGCAGGAGGGCTGCACCCGAAGACGAGCCGGCGGCCGCACCCGCACCCGCACCCGGCTGGGCTCGCCGCTCCACGACGGCGAGATCGAGGTCGGCCATCTCGGTGATGACCACCTCTCCCCTCTCGATCGCCTCCCTGCCGGCTGAAAGCTCGTGCAGCTCGGTCCCGTAGTGACGCTCGAAACGCTCCGGGTGCTCGAGCAGCTCCCCCACTCGTCCCAGCACTGCCTCATACAGCGCCGATGGCGGCGCACCGGCGCCGGCTTCCTCCTCGGCGAGCGGCCGGATCGCGAATGAGATAGCGGCCGCCCTGTCGTCGAGCGCGACGCCGAAGTCCCCGCAGGTGGCGACGGCCTCGATGAGCGCCGAGCTGGCAAGCGCGACCTCTGGATCGAGCAGGGCGAACACTGACATGAGGCCGTCCTCGTCGAAGTGGTCGTTGGTGACGGCTTCGGCCGTCCGAGCCTGAGCCATTATCGCCCGCAGCTCTCGCGCTCTGCGACCGGCGAGCCCGGGCCCGCTGGTGGGCCCGCGCCGCCCATTCCCGTGCCGCCCGGGAAGTCCCGCCCGGCGGAAAGCGCCGCGCGAGTCGCGGCCCTTCGCGAGACGAAGGTACGCAATGACGGATGCTGCCGAGACGTCTCGAGCAAGCAACACCGGCGTCGGGCTCTGCGGCCAGTGCGAGAGCGTCAGCACCGAAGACGGCAGCGCCGCCCCGTCGACCATGATGTGGGGGCGCTCGGCTACCGACGCGCTCGGAGCAAAGGGAAGGGGCAGCAACGTCGGCTCCTCAGCCTTCCCGAGAGAAGGCGCCGGGCCGCTCGCCAAACGCGGGTCCTGTCGAAACGTCCTGGGCCACTGCTCGGCTCCCTGATCGTCGGCACTCTGCTGCCGAGGCGGCCGGAGTGGCGCCAGTTACCTGGCAGGATTGCGCACGTGGACCATATCGGAATCGTAGACACCATGTTCGCCCGGATAGACCTCGGCGGCTTTGCGCTCGCGGAGCTGCAGGGCTGCGACGGGTACGGGGAGCGTTTCGAGGTCGTAAGACGAACGGTGCCTGGCTTCAAGGATCTCGCTGTCGCCTGCAAGCGCCTTATCGAGCGTGAAGGCTGCTCGATCGTGGTGGCGCTCGGCATGCCGGGGAGGGCAGCCATCGACCAGGTCTGCGCTCACGAGGCCTCCCAGGGGATCATGATGGCGCAGCTGCTCACCTCCACCCACATCCTCGAGGTTTTCGTGCACGAGACCGAGGAGGACGACCCCGTGAAGCTCATCCCGGTCGGCGAGGCCCGGGCACGAAAGCACGCGCGCAATGCGTACTGGATGCTCTACGAGCCCGACCAGCTCGCGCGCCGGGCCGGCCAGGGCGTACGGCAGGGCTACGAGGATGCGGGGCCACTCGGTGCGGGCACGGCCGCCCGCTGACCAAGCCCCGGTCCTATTCGGCCCTCGCTCGGCTTGCGCGCGATCCCGATGCCATGGACTCCTACCTCGCCCAGGGAGACCAACTCGCCGAGGTCGACGTGGCAGTCGACGGATGAGCCCACAGATTGCGCCATGGCAGCTCTGGTGGGCCAACTTCGACCCTAAGGTCGGGCGCGAGCAGGCGGGCCTGCGACCCGCTTAAGTCCATCAGTCGAAAGCGCCTGGTAAGACGCCATCCTGGAGAGCTCGATCCCGAGGACATCGATTCCATCAAGTTCGTGCTACGCCAAATGATCGAGTCGCGCTGAAACCCGCGCGATCTCCCAGCGAGG
>JAKACA010000185.1 GCA_021796455.1 Actinomycetes bacterium | reverse complement strand
GAGATCCTGGACGGCGATCCGGCGTGGCCGGTCGAAGACCTGCGCTCCTGATCCCCCCGCCCGGCGCCACACCAGAACAGGCTCAGTCCGGAGCAGGGCCGTCGGCGTCGAGTACGGAGACGGGATCGCGAAGAGCCCCTCGTCTTAGCCTCGATCCACCGATTGACTACGCCGAACGCGCTACGCGCATCCGCGTAAAAGGCCTCCTGAACTGGGAGAATGACGGTTACTGACGCCGCATTTCACCCAGATCGAGGAGGCACTTTCAGTGAGCTCATCATCGCGCGCGCTCGAGCGGATTGCAGTGACCTTCGACGAGCCGACCCTGGTCGCTACAGCCGGACTCATCGTCCCGGCGCGCTCATGGTGCGCCTCGGTCTCGAAGCACTCGTGAACCAGACGGTCCGCCTCGGTGGACGTGTCGGTGGCGCGCTGCCCGGACGAAAGGTGCTGACGCTGGTCGCGGCGATCCTGGCCGGCGCGACCCACATCGACCACGCGAACAGGCTCCGCGCGGGCGCAACCGCACGAGTGCTCCCGTTCCAGGTGATGGCGCCCTCGACGCTCGGGACCTTCCTCCGATCGTTCACCTTCGGCCACGTCCGACGCCTCGACGCGGTGATCGCGACGGCGATCGGTCGTGCGTGGGCGCTTGGTGCGCGGCCCGGGTCTCAGCCGATGACGATCGACCTCGATTCGACGATCGTGGAGGTGCACGGCGACCAGAAACAGGGTGCCGCATATGGCTACACCAAGGTCTTGGGCTACCGCCCCTTGTTGGCGACGAGGGCAGGGACCGGCGAGGTGCTCCACGCGCGCCTGCGCAAGGGCTCGTCCCAGCGCGCCACGAAGCGCCTTTGTGAAGTGAATTGGCCTGGGATCCGCGGAGACTCCATACCTTGGAAGCGAGGCTGGAGTCATGGACAAGGCAGCAGGGAAGAGCCCGTCACAGAAGCGCTACCCGAAGGAGCTGAAGGACCGCGCCGTGCGCATGGTCGCAGAGCTCCGACGCGAGGATCCCGGGGACACCTCGGTGATCGGCCGGGTCGCACGCCAGCTCGGCGTGGGCACCGAGTCGTTGCGCCAGTGGGTGAAGCAGGCAGAGGTCGATGCCGGCACCCGCGGCGGGCTCAGCACGACCGAGCACGAGGAGCTACGCACCTTGCGCAAGGAGAACAAGGAGCTGCGCCGGGCGAACGATATTCTCCGCGCGGCTGCAAGTTTCTTCGGGGCGGAGCTCGACCGCCAGCAGAAGAGGTAGTCGCCTTCGTCGACGCCCACCGGGACACAACGACCGGTGGGCGTCGATGGGGGGTCGAGCCGATCTTGGAAGCCCTCGAGGTCGCCCCCTCCACCTACTACTCGAAGAAGTCCCGCCCGCCCTCCAAGCGCTCTTTCTCCGACGCCGTCCTCCTCCCGCTCCTCTTCGCCCTCTGGACGGCGAACTACTCGGTTTCTGCCGATCTCCCAGTTATGCCGCGCGTGACGCGTCGACCCTGGTCACCCGGCCGATTGAGGTGATCCACGCGGCATAACGGGAGCGCCTGGCCCATCCTTTCTTCTCCGACTACGGAGAGGAGCGGTGATGGCAGCGAGGCTGGCAGTGCATGTCGTGGGTCCCTTGCGGCCCTATCGGGATGGGTTTGCGGAGGCCATGCGATCGGAGGGTTACGCGGAAGGCCCGGTGGAGCTGCACTCCCATCTGCTGGCGCATCTCAGCAGGTGGTTGCTCGAGCGGAACCTCGATGCCTCCGATCTCACGCCGGTGATCCTCGAAGAGTTCTTCGTCGAACGCCGAACGCGCCGCCGGTGGCTCGTAACGACGCGAGCGGCCAGGCCGCTGATCTCCTACCTACGAGCAGCGGGTGCCGCACCCGAAGAGCCCGAACGCCGCCGGACGACGGCGGCAGACGAGCTGACCACGGCCTTCGAGCGCTGGCTCGTCGACGCCCGGGGGCTATCGCCGGTGTCGGTGGAGCTCTATGACCGCTGGGCCCGCCATCTCACCGCATCCTGGTGGCCAGATGGCGTGGTCGCCCCTGAAGACCTCGATCCCCAGGCCATCGTCGCGCTCGTCCGTCGTGAAGTGGAGCGGCTCACGCTGCCCTCGGCTCGCAACCTGCTCAGCGCCCTGCGCTCCTATCTTCGGTTCCTGTATGCGACCGGCCGGACGAGCCGGCCGCTCGTGACAGCGGTTCCTGCGGTGGCGGTGTGGCACGACCAGTGCCTTCCGAGAGCAGTGGCGAGGTCGACCGCCGAGAGCCTGCTCGAATGTTGTGACGAGACCACGCCGATCGATCGCCGCGACAAGGCGGTGCTGCTCCTCCTCGTGCGTCTCGGCCTCCGGGCGGGAGAGGTGGCCCGCCTCGTGCTCGACTCGATCGACTGGCGCGCCGGTGCGGTCGTCATCGAGGGGAAGGCACGCCGACCCGAGCAGCTCCCGCTTCCCGTCGACGTTGGCGAGGCGATCGCCCTCTACCTCAGCGATGGGCGGCCTCGGGTCGCCGGGCGGGCGATGTTCCTCCAGGCGGTCGCGCCCTACGGAGCCCTCTCGCGCTACGGGGTGCGCTCCATCGTCTACCGCGCCTGTGATCGGGCTGGCGTGCCCCGCTTCGGTCCACACCGCCTCCGGCACACGCTCGGGACCGAGACGCTGCGGTCAGGGGCCTCTCTGCCCGAGGTGGCCCAGCTACTGCGACACCGCAGCCTCGATGCTACGGAGATCTACGCGAAGGTGGACGAGGTCGCGCTCCGCGAGCTCGCCATGGCATGGCCCGGTCGTGCCCGATGAGCGCGCTGTCCACGCAGGTCGCCGAGTACCTCGCGCTCCGGCGCTCTCTCGGTTTCAAGCTCGTGGGCGAGGAGCGGATCCTTTCGAGCTTCGTCGCGTTCGCCGACGAGGAGGGGCTTTCGACCGTGACGGTCGACGGCTCGCTTCGCTGGGCAACCGCCCCGGGTGGGACGAGCCACTCCTGGCACGCCCAGCGCCTCGGGGCCGTGCGGGGCTTCGCCAAGTATCTGCGGGCTCTCGATGTCCCCTGCGAGGTGCCGTCCCCAGAGCTGCTGGGATCCGGGACGCGCCGGGCAAGGCCCTACCTCTACACCGAGGACGAGATCGCCGCGCTGCTGCATGCGGCACGTGCGCTCGTGCCTGCGCTCCGTGGTGCGACCTACGAAGCGGTGATCGGCCTGCTTGCGGTCACCGGCATGCGCGGGGGCGAGGCGATCCGGCTCGACCGCGACGACGTCGATCTCGATGTCGGGGTCGTCACCGTCGTGTCGTCGAAGTTCGGCCGCACGCGCCTCCTGCCGCTACACCCGAGCGCCGTCGAGGCCCTCGGCAGCTACGCGAACCGACGTGACCAGCTCTGCCCGAGCCCGCTTGACCGTTCGAGTTTCTTCCTTTCCGCCGCGGGCAGGCGGCTCGCCCACCGGACTTTCGAGGGGACCTTCGCTCGCCTCGTACGCGACGCCGGCGTCGGTGATCCGCTGATCTCGGGTCGTGGCGGGCCGCGGCCCCATGACCTGCGACATCGGTTCGCGGTCGAGACGCTCGTGCGCTGGCACCGATCCGGTGCCGACGTCGGAGCGTGGTTGCCGTCGTTGTCGGCCTATCTCGGCCATGTGAGCCCGACGTCTACGTACTGGTATCTCTCGGCTACGCCTGAGCTGTTCGAACTGGCGAGCTCTCGGGTCGAGGAGCGGTCACGATGAGCGCGCTCGCGCCGACGCTCCAGGCGTTCTTTGTCACCCGTCTCGGCGCGCAGCGCCGAGCAAGCCCGCGCACGATCATCACCTATCGGGACGCCTTCCGCCTGCTGTTCGTCTATGCACGGACCGTTGTCGACAAGGAGCCCTCCGAGCTCGACTTCGCGGACCTCGACGCGAACCTCGTCTCGGGCTTTCTCGACCACCTCGAGCGCGATCGCCACAACGCCGTCCGCACCCGCAACGCCCGCCTCGCTGCGCTCCGTTCCTTCTACCGCTTCGCCTCCTACCGGCATCCCGAGCACGCCGAGCTCATCGCCCAGGTGCTCGCTATCCCTGAGAAGCGTTCGGACGCAAGAGCGATGACCTTCCTCGACCGGCGCGAGGTCGAGGCGCTGCTCGGGGCTCCGGACCAGTCCACCTGGGCCGGGCGAAGAGATCACGCCCTCCTCATTGTGGCCATCGAGACTGGTCTGCGGCTCTCGGAGTTGACGGGGCTGTGCTGCGCAGACGTCCACCTCGGGACCGGTGCGTACGTCACGTGCCGCGGCAAGGGCAGGAAGGAGCGGTCCACCCCGCTACGGCGGGAGGGAGGCGCCGCCCTGCGGGCGTGGCTGGACGAACGCAAGGGCGAGCCACTCGATCCCCTGTTCCCGTCCCTTCGCGGCAACATCCTCAGCGCCGACGCCGTGCAGCGCCTCGTCGCCAAGCACGTCCGGCGCGCTCAGACAACATGTCCGACGCTCGCCGACAAGCACGTGACTCCGCACACGCTCAGGCACACTTGTGCGATGTCCTTGCTCGAAGCGGGCAACGACATCGCGGTGATCGGTCTCTTCCTGGGTCACGAAAAGCTCGAATCGACCCAGATCTATCTCCATGGCGACATGTCGATGAAAGAGCGCGCCCTCGGCCGCACTGCAGCGTCTCGAGGCGGCCGGCATCGTCGCTACCAACCGCCCGACGCACTGCTTGCCTTCCTCGAAGCTCTCTGAATTATGCCGCGTGGATCACCTCAATCGGCCGGGTGACCAGGGTCGACGCGTCACGCGCGGCATAACTGGGAGATCGGCAGAAACCGAGTTATGCCGACATCGGCATAACTCGGTCTACGGGCGCAGGAAGCTCTGGCAGGCGGCCCTCAGAGACGGCCTGTGCGTCGGGCGGGACCAGGTGGCCCGCCTCATGCGCCTGGGCAACATGGCTGGCGCCAGGAGGCACAGGAGGCACGTCACGACCAAGCGTGACGACACGGCAGCCCGAGCGCCGGACCTCTTGGGTCGCGACTTCAGCGCCTCGTGCCCGAACTCAAAGTGGGTGTGCGACTTCACCTATGCGCTGACGGCCTCGGGCGTCGTCTACGTCGCCTTCGTCGTCGACTGCTTCTCCCGGCGGATCGTCGGCTGGAAGGCGGCGCGCTCGATGACCAAGGCGCTCGTGATCGACGCGTTGAACATGGCGGCGTGGTCGCGCCGAAACGTCTCGCTCTCAGGCCTCCTCTGCCACAGCGACGCGGGAAGCCAGTACACCTCGGTTGCCTACAGCGAGCGTCTCGCAGACATCGGCGCGGTGCCGTCCATCGGCAGCGTCGGGACAAGCTACGACAACGCTCTCGCGGAGACGACGAACGGGCTCTTCAAGACCGAGCTCTTGTACAACCCGGCGGTCCTCGAGCGACACGGCGGCTCCTGGAGGGGGCTCGCAGATCTCGAGGCGGCGATCTCGGCGTGGGTCGAGTGGTTCAACGAGCGCCGCATCCACGCCGCGCTCTGCTACCGCACGCCTGCCGAAGTCGAGCTGACCTACGCCGCATCACACAAGCACGCGGCGTGAGCTGGCACGAGGTGCACTCACGGGGACTTCGCGCCGAGGCGCTTGGCGCACGGCGCCGCCCCTGCGCGCCGGTGCCAGGTGCCGCCGCCCCATCCGACGAAAATTTCGCCGGCGCCCTGGCGACGAACACACGTTCGTACTTGACCAGAAGGACCACCTGTCGGCGAACCACCTCCATCTGCCCTGGCTTCCACACCACCCAGCACGCCCAGGAACCCCGTTACTACGATGCTCGTCTCCCACCATGTCGGTCGGGAGGTCGAAGCGGAACAGTCTCCGCGAAACCCAGGCCGGTTCAAAGCTCGTCGCCCGCGTCCGTCGCTGCGGTGCCAGCGGCCCGCTCACGCTTCGCGCAGATGCAGGGTTCTTCAGCTGGGACCTTCTCGGCATCTTGACCCGGCTGCACTGTGCCTTCTCGATCACCGTGCACGTCAACAAGAGCGTGCAGGAGGCCATTGCGTCGATCGAAGAAGGGGCCTGGGAGGACATCACCTATCCCGACGGGGGTGTGGCCCAGGTGGCTAGAGACCACCTATGTGACCGGTGGCGGCACCACCAAGCGAAGGAGCGCCGGGTGCGTCTGGTCGTCCGCCGCACCCGGCTCACCGACCCGATCCAACAACAGCTCTGGCCCGACTGGCGCCATCATGGGTTTGTGACCAACGTCGAGCTGCCGACGGTCGAGGTCGACCGGTTCCACCGCCAGCACGCGACGGTCGAGCTCGCCATCAGGGACCTGAAGGCGGGTGCGGGCCTCGAGCACTGCCCATCGGGTCCCTTCTTCGCGAACGCCGCGTGGCTCTCCTGTGCGGCGCTCGCCCACAAGCTCC